>NZ_JAWPOM010000247.1:0-1022 GCF_033344285.1 Vibrio sp. 779(2023) | reverse complement strand
CGCTGGTGGAAGTGATTCCGCATGAAACAACGTCTGATGAAACCATTTCGACAGTTGTCGCATTGGCTAAGAAACAGGGTAAAACCCCAATCGTTGTGAAGGACAAAGCTGGCTTTTACGTAAACCGCATTCTTGCGCCTTACATGAATGAAGCTGCGCATATCTTGCTGGCAGATGAGCCGATTGAGAAGTTAGATGGTGCGTTGTTGGATTTCGGCTTCCCTGTTGGGCCAATCACGTTACTTGATGAAGTTGGTGTTGATATTGGCGCGAAGATCATGCCGATTCTGGTCAATGAGTTGGGCGAGCGATTCAAAGGTCCTGATGTATTCGATATCTTATTGAATGACGGTCGCAAAGGACGCAAGAGCGGGAAAGGTTTCTACACTTACAAAGGTAAGAAGAAAGAAGTCGATAAATCCATCTACAAGCTACTCAAACTGACGCCAGAACCGAAGCTCAGCGATAACGATATTGCGTTGCGCTGTGTACTGCCAATGCTTAATGAAGCAGTACGATGCTTGGACGACGGTATTATTCGCTCTCCGCGCGATGGCGATATTGGTGCGATTTTTGGTATTGGCTTCCCTCCATTCCTTGGCGGGCCATTCCGTTATATGGATCAATTCGGTTTGAAAGAACTGGTTGAGAAAATGAACGAATTTGCAGCGAAATATGGCGATCGTTATGCGCCATATGAACGAATTTGCATCGAAATATGGCGATCGTTATGCGCCGTGCGACGGACTGCTGACTAGAGCGGGTGAAGGTCGTACCTTCTACTAAGTGCTTGAAACGCTGAACATTAAAAAGGCTTGCATCGCGCAAGCCTTTTTTCTAACAGAAGTGTTTATTTCTTCTTGTCTTTTTTATCTTTGTTATGCCCTTTACCTGGGTTGTCATCGCCATGCACGCTAGCGTTTCCTTTTTTGTCTTTATCATCCCGGTTTTTAGAAGAGCAATCGTCGGATTTGACGGAAATATTGTCACCGCTTAGGCGAACACAATCTTTGCTCAATTCA
>NZ_JAWPOM010000246.1:0-1022 GCF_033344285.1 Vibrio sp. 779(2023) | reverse complement strand
TACCAAATACTTCCGCAAAGAAGTCATGCCACATATCACGCCTTTATTGATGAAAGATGAAATCGACGTGCTGCAATTCCTCAAAGACGAATACGCTTACATCGCCGTCGAACTGCGCAAAGAAGACCACTCTCAATACGCTCTCATCGAAATTCCAACCGACCACCTGCCACGCTTCGTGATGGTGCCAGAGCAAAAAGGCAAACGCCGTAAGACCATCATCCTGCTTGATAACATCATCCGATACTGTTTAGACGAGCTTTTTAAAGGCTTTTTCGATTATGATGAGCTCGCAGGCTACGCGATGAAAATGACGCGTGATGCAGAGTACGACTTGCGTAATGAAATCGAATACAGCTTGCTAGAGCAAATGTCAGCAGGTGTAAACCAACGTTTAACCGCCATGCCAGTACGCTTTGTGTATGAGCGTGAAATGCCGCAAGAGATGCTCGACTTCTTGTGCAGCAAACTAAGAATTTCCAATTACGACAACCTAATTCCAGGTGGACGCTACCACAACTTCAAAGATTTCATCGCTTTTCCAAACGTCGGGCGAGAATACCTCGAAAACAAACCTATGCCACCAATGAAGTGTGCAGACTTTGAAGGTTACGCCAACAGTTTCGAAGCCATCAAAGCCAAAGACATTCTGCTCTACTACCCTTATCACACCTTTGACCATATTGGTGAATTGGTTCGCCAGGCATCCTTTGACCCGAAAGTGCTCAGCATCAAAATTAATATCTACCGCGTAGCCAAAGACTCTCGCTTGATGAACTCTTTGATTGATGCAGTGCATAACGGCAAAAACGTTACTGTAGTCGTTGAGCTGCAGGCGCGATTTGATGAAGAAGCAAATATTGAATGGTCAAAAGTTCTGACTGAAGCTGGCGTGCACGTCATCTTTGGTGCGCCCGGTTTAAAGATTCACTCAAAGTTATTGATGATCAGTCGCCGTGAAGGTGACGATATTATTCGCTACGCGCACATTGGCACGGGCAACTTCCACGAAAAAACCGCTC
>NZ_JAWPOM010000245.1:0-1022 GCF_033344285.1 Vibrio sp. 779(2023) | reverse complement strand
AAAATAAATACGGTTTGCTGGCTAAGTGGGATGAGCTTTATTACACCTACGGAATAAAATAAATACGGTTTGCTGGCTAAGTGGGATGAGCTTTATTACACCTACGGAATTTTAAACGGTATGGGTGGTGATGTTTTCGCTAAAAAAGACGACGGTTCGTATGATCCTAATAAAATATTATTGAATACTCCAGGGGCAGTAGAAGGCGCGAAATTCATTCAGAAGTTCTATGACTCTAAAGTATTCCCTACAGGCATCATTGGTAATAACGGGCTTAATGCTATCGATTCACTATTCACGTCGGGCAAAGCAGCGATTGTTCAAACTGGTCCTTGGGCGCTCCAGCCTTACAAAGAAGCAGGGATCAACTACGGTGTAGCGCCTCTTCCAAAATTACCATCTGGTGAGCAAATGGGTTCATTTATGGGGGTTAAGAGTTACAGCATTTCCACTTTCTCGAAAAACAAACCTTTAGCGCAAGAGTTTATTACGTTCGTCAATAACTATGACAATGCGAAGCGCCGTTTTGAATTAACTGGAGAGGTTCCGGCAGTGACAAAATTGGTAGACGATCCTGTTATCAAGAATGACCCAGGTGCAAGTGCAGTGGCGATGCAATCCATTCACGCTACGTCTATGCCTTCCATTCCTGAAATGAACGAAGTGTGGGGCCCTGCGAACAGCGCACTTCAGTTGATTGCAACGAATAAACAAGATGCGAAAAGTGCACTCGACTCTGCAGTAGACAGCATCAATATGCAAATAGAAGCTAACCACGCAATGATGGGCCAATAATTTAAAGATATTGTTCTGGCGAAAGCAATTGTCGGCCCTATATAACCATCTTGGGCTGGGGCTGACAGACGCCAGAAGTTTTCCGAAATGGAGTTGTAAGTGATGTCTGACATGAGTGAACATTTTGAGCATAACTCGGGGCTATATCGATCCCAACGGTTTACTGCCTCCTTACTTGCGCTAATTCCTGGCTTTGTCCAGTTTTATAACCGCCAGTATGTAAAAGG
>NZ_JAWPOM010000244.1:0-1023 GCF_033344285.1 Vibrio sp. 779(2023) | reverse complement strand
CCAACTTGTCGAGTTTTTGTGCCTGAGTAAATCCAGGGAATCCGCGCTCTACAATAAACGCTGTGATGCCTTTCGCATTTAGGCTTGGCTCCGTTTTTGCGTAGACAACATAGGTGTGTGCATCTGGGCCGTTCGTGATCCACATTTTTGTGCCATTGAGTAAGAAGTGGTCGCCTTTGTCTTCGGCTTTTAGTTGCATGCTGACGACATCCGAACCCGAATTGACTTCGCTCATCGCCAGAGCGCCTATGTGCGAACCATCAACTAATTTAGGCAGATACTTTTCTCGTAGCGTTGGGGTGCCGTTTCGAAAGATTTGGTTTACGCAAAGATTAGAATGTGCGCCGTAGCTGAGCGCGACGGAGGCTGATGCTCGGCTTATCTCTTCCATTGCTACAACGTGGGCGAGGTAGCCCATTTCAGCACCACCATATTCTTCGCTGACGGTCACGCCAAGCAAGCCCATTTCGCCAAGAAGTGGCCATAAATGGTTCGGAAACTGATTGTAATGGTCAATATCGGCGGCAATAGGAGCTATATGCTCACTCGCGAACGCATTGACGTGATCTCGGAGCATATCAATGGTTTCACCGAGCCCGAAATTCAGCGGGATGTAGCTCGTTTTCATAACGTCTCCCTGTTGCAGGTGTGTGACTGTGAAAATCGTGCACTGCTTGAGTGAGGGAAATTTGAGTTAGTGGCGTTGTTACTTTTCGTTGTTTTTTAGTGTTTGAAGGCAGCGTTCTTTTGCTGCATTGAGCTCGCCCATGACGACACCAATGTCATTTAACTGCTGTTGCAACACGGCTTGCTTTTCTTCAATGATATTGAGCATTTTGAGCAGCTGTTCATCCGTTTGTTGCATGTCGTAAAGTTCGAACAGTTCACGTATTTCTGCCAGCGAGAAGCCGAGCCGTTTCCCTCTAAGAATCAGTTTAAGTCGGATTTTGTCCCTACGCTGATAAACGCGCATATTGCCTTTTCGCTCTGGCTCAATCAGGCCGACGTCTTCATAAAATCGAA
>NZ_JAWPOM010000243.1:0-1023 GCF_033344285.1 Vibrio sp. 779(2023) | reverse complement strand
GACGCGGCGCTGCTGATGAGCGTTGGCTGCGGTTGTCTTGACCCGGCTCGTCGTTTAAACGCATCGATAGACCGATACGCTTGCGCTGTACGTCTACTTCCATCACTTTCACTTTAACGATGTCACCTGCTTTCACCACTTCACGCGGATCAGAAACGAAACGATCCGTCAGGGCTGAGATGTGCACTAAACCATCTTGGTGAACACCAATATCGACGAAAGCACCAAAGTTGGCCACGTTCGATACGACGCCTTCGAGAATCATGCCCGGTTCTAGATCTGCAACCGAGTTAACGCCTTCAGCGAAGGTTGCGGTTTTGAACTCCGGACGAGGGTCTCGGCCTGGTTTGTCCAGCTCTTTGATGATATCGGTCACCGTTGGGACACCGAAGTGCTCATCGGTGTAATCCACCGCGTGCAGACCTTTAAGGAACGTCGAATCGCCAATCAGTGCTTTGATGTCTTTACGGTTCTTCTCGGCAATCGCTTTGACTACAGGGTAGGCTTCTGGGTGCACTGCAGAGGCATCCAGTGGGTTTTTACCATCCATAATACGAAGGAAACCCGCACACTGCTCGAACGCCTTAGGACCTAAACGAGGCACTTTCTTCAAAGTTGTACGTGCTTCGAAACGACCGTTTTCATCACGGAAGTCGACAATGTTCTGTGCGATGGTGCTCGACAAGCCTGCAACGCGCGTCAGTAGCGCTGCAGAGGCAGTGTTCACATCAACACCCACCGCGTTTACACAGTCTTCGACAATCGCATCAAGACGTTTTGCCAGCATAGATTGGCTAACATCGTGCTGATATTGGCCCACTCCGATCGATTTAGGATCGATTTTAACGAGCTCCGCTAGCGGGTCTTGCAGACGACGAGCAATCGACACCGCACCACGCAGAGATACGTCCATATTTGGGAACTCTTTCGCTGCAAGCTCAGATGCTGAGTAAACCGATGCCCCCGCTTCACTTACGATGATCTTCTGAACTTTCAGGTTGCCGCGTTTGATCACGTCTGCGA
>NZ_JAWPOM010000242.1:0-1025 GCF_033344285.1 Vibrio sp. 779(2023) | reverse complement strand
TTTGGCAATAAAGCTGAAACCGTTCGCTTTGATGCCTTCCATCATATCGTCAGTACGGTCAGCACTGATGATCACCCCTTCAAAACGATTCCCCAGACGCAAACGACACTGTTGCAACACTTCTAACCCCGTACGTCCATTATCCAATCGATAATCAGAAAAAATGACGTCTGGCACCCAATCGCCTTCGAGCGCTTGTAAACTTTCGACGAGATCCGTCGCAACACGTATGTCGCACCCCCAACGAGAGAGCAGATTTTCCATTCCGACCAAAATGTCAGGTTCGTTATCGACACACAAAATTCGCAAGTGGCACAACTCAGATTGAGGACTGGTCTCGACTTTCGCAGGGTGTGGCTGAACGTGACGAGCCTTATCCAAGGTTATCGAGAACACGCTGCCTTTGCCAAACCACGAACGCATTGAAATTTCGTGCCCCAACACCTGCGCAATCCCTTTGGAAATCGCCAAGCCTAATCCCAAACCTTGATCGGAGCGCACTTGCGTTCCGCGATTAAACTCTTCGAAAATTTCCTGCTGTTTTTCTTCCTCGATGCCCATGCCGTTATCCCACACATCAATGCGCACACGCCCTTGAACTCGGCGCACTCCCAGCGCGACTTTACCATTTGGGCTGTAACGAAAGGCATTGGTGAGGAAATTCTGCACCACACGGCGCAACAATTTAGGGTCCGATTTCACCATTAGAGAAGATGGGATCATAGTGAACTCGATCCCCTGTTGTTTGGCCAATGCGCTGAATTCCGCATTGAGGTTCGCCAGAACATCGTTGACCGCGAAGCCATGCACATTGACTTCCAACTTACCCGATTCCAAACGCGAAATATCCAGCAAATCTCCGATCAAATCTTCCGCCGCGCCTAACGCACTTTCGATGTGTGCCGACAACTTGCGGGTTTCGCTGTCTTTGGCTACTTCAGAAAGTGAAGACGCAAACAAACGGGCGGCATTGAGCGGCTGCATCAAGTCGTGACTCACGGCCGCTAAAAAACGTGATTTCGATT
>NZ_JAWPOM010000241.1:0-1025 GCF_033344285.1 Vibrio sp. 779(2023) | reverse complement strand
GTCATGCAGCAAGCACAACAGGAACTGGTCGACTGGCAAGGCCTAGGTACTTCGGTAATGGAAATCAGTCACCGAAGTAAAGAGATCATCAAAGTTGCAGAAGAAGCAGAGCAAGATCTACGTGATTTGCTGAATATTCCAGACAACTACAAAGTACTGTTCTGCCAAGGTGGTGCTCGTGCTCAGTTTGCCGCTGTTCCGCTAAACTTACTTGGTGATGCAGAAACTGCAACCTACATCGATGGTGGCTACTGGGCTGAAAGTGCAGTCGAAGAGGCGAAGAAGTACTGCGAACCTGACGTATTTGATGCCAAAACAGAGATTGACGGTAAAGTCGCTGTTCTACCTGCAAGCGAATGGAAAATTGCCCCAGAAGCGGCTTATGTTCACTTTTGCCCAAATGAAACCATCGATGGCATCGAAATCAATGATCTTCCGATCACCGACAAACCAATTGTTGCTGATATGTCTTCGACAATTCTTTCTCGTGAAATCGACGTGTCGAAATACGGTGTGATTTACGCGGGCGCTCAGAAAAACATTGGCCCATCAGGTATTGCCATCGCGATCGTTCGTGACGATCTACTCGGCATGGCGAAACAAGTGCTACCAAGTATTCTTGATTACAAAGTTCTTGCTGAAAAAGAATCAATGTTTAACACGCCACCAACGTTTGCTTGGTACTTGTCTGGCCTTGTTTTCAAATGGCTTAAAGCACAAGGTGGCGTTAAGAGCATTGAAACAGTGAATCGCGAAAAAGCAAAACTGCTTTACGATTACATTGATCAGTCTGATTTTTACCGTAACGGCGTTCATCCATCGAACCGTTCATTAATGAACGTTCCTTTCCAATTAGCGAAGCCTGAACTTGACGCGACTTTCCTTGAGCTTGCGGATGCAAAAGGACTAAAAGCGCTAAAAGGTCACCGTGTGGTGGGTGGTATGCGCGCATCGATTTACAATGCAATGCCGCTAGAAGGTGTGCAAGCGTGGGGCGACTCCATGAAAGCCCCCGAGCAGACCCA
>NZ_JAWPOM010000240.1:0-1025 GCF_033344285.1 Vibrio sp. 779(2023) | reverse complement strand
CTCAAAGCACCTATTGTTCAAGCCAATTTGGTTTCTAAACAAGTCTCTACTAATCAAGAACAATTAACAATCCTTAAAGATGTAAATGTTGACATCAGAAAGGGCGAGACCATCGCAATTGTCGGCACATCTGGTGCAGGTAAATCCACGCTAATGACATTGTTGGCGGGGCTCGACACACCAACCTCCGGAGAAATCACGCTTCTAGGACACGAACTTTCGAAGCTAGATGACGAAGCTCGTGCGAAAATCCGAGCCGATTCTCTAGGATTTGTCTTTCAAAGCTTTCTACTTATTCCAAGTTTGAGTGCACTTCACAACGTGACCTTGCCATGTCTTTTACGCGGAGAAGCCGAAGATGAAGCACGAGCGACAGAATTGTTGACCGCTGTAGGATTGGAAAAGCGACTCGACCACTTACCAAGTCAACTTTCTGGTGGTGAACAACAACGCGTCGCGTTGGCCAGGGCATTTATGACTCAGCCAGAATTGCTGTTTGCTGATGAACCGACAGGGAATCTTGATCACCAAACCGCGGATAAAGTCATCGAGCTGTTGTTCGATCTCAATAGCCAGCACGGTACGACATTAATATTGGTCACTCATGATGTGAACTTAGCAAGCCGATGCGACAGAATTTATCGTATGGAGGCGGGTGAGCTTAAGGAGGAGATGTAATGTCAGCAGTATCTTCAAGTGAAGTAACATCTTCAGATCAACGTGGATTGAAGCAACACTCTCCGAATAAAAGTTTGGTGCGTTGGAGTTTGGGCGAAATTAGGCAAGGAAACCTTTGGCCGATCAGCGTCGCTCTTGTGCTGGTCATCGCGAGTATTTTTGCATTGTCTGCACTTGCATCTCGTATGGAGCAAGTGATTGTCAAGCAGGGCAAGGATGCATTAACTGCGGATGCGGTGTTCGTTTCCGCAAACCCATTATCTGACTCGCTATTAAAATCGACAGAGCAACTTGAGCGCTCCGTTATGACCCGATTTTCGACCATGGCTTTTAGCGATAACGGAATG
>NZ_JAWPOM010000239.1:0-1027 GCF_033344285.1 Vibrio sp. 779(2023) | reverse complement strand
CATGATAACGATAAGGAACATCATCGTCATCACGATTTCAGAAACTAACGCAGCAAGCATTGAGTACTGACCTGGTGAGTGTTCACCATAACCGTTGGCGGCAAAGCCAGAACCAACAACATCAAATCCAGCTTGTCCTGTCGCGATGACATAAAGAATACCACCAGCGATCAGCCCGCCGATCACTTGTGCGATGATGTAAGGCGCAACGTCTTTTGTATCAAAACGACCGCCAGCCCAAAGGCCAACCGTCACTGCAGGGTTCAAATGGCAACCTGAAATATGACCGATTGCAAATGCCATGGTTAAAACGGTTAAACCAAAGGCCAGAGCGACACCCAGCAGACCAATACCAACATCTGGAAAACCTGCAGCCAACACTGCGCTGCCGCAGCCGCCCAATACTAGCCAGAACGTACCAAAAGCCTCAGCCAAATACTTGTTCATGTTATTTCCTAATTTCTAATTAAATGACCCGCTGAACATAGTCGAGAATTGTCAATAAAGTGTGAGGGAGATCGCGTAAAAACTGCAAATAGGACGGTATGTGGCAAGAGTTCTCAAGGATGAGATAAAAGCAGGGAGAAGAGAGGCTGAATCTTCAGTTTGCCTTGGCCATCACAACCTGAGTAACAGCCAAGGCAATGTAGGTTTTAACTAAATGCGACGAAAGGCGATACGCACAGCAAAATACCAGTAGCAATAATCAAGTAAAGCGACGCGCCTTTGTATTTGTGTAAAGAAGGCACTTGATAGACAAGGTAAGCTGGAATCAAACAGCCAATCAAACCAAAGATAGGGCTACATACTGATGTGAAGCTCAGAACTGGTAGATTCAATACAATTGCACCCCACGCCATGAGAATCGCAAAGAGAATGATTCCTTTGGTGACCAAGTCTTTATTGATCTTCTCTTCAGGCATGACCTTTTTTAGAGCCAGCATCGCTAGACCTTGGCAAGAATCGCGGAAACCCAAGTACACACCAAAAAACGCAGTCATTACTGAGAAAATATTCAGCATTAAAC
>NZ_JAWPOM010000238.1:0-1027 GCF_033344285.1 Vibrio sp. 779(2023) | reverse complement strand
GTCTTCGTGATGAATTCAAAGAGGACGATGCTTTGTTTACAGATTTATCTCAAGACGAACACTTTCTATTAGAAAAGGTTCGCCGCTCTGCTGATGAGGGCGACTGGAAAGCGTTTTGTTACGCAATGGGCGGTGTGTTCGTTAAGCGCAAAGACCAACCAGTAAAAGCGGAATATTCCGTTTCAACCTCTATCGAAAAACTGATTGCTTCGGGCGGTGAATACTCATCGACTCGCTACGGTGATATGGCTCAAGCGCGTTTGAATGGCTTGATGTTCCATAAGATTTTTATCGCGACTCGCTTCCGTACTTGGAAGACCGAGAACAAGCAACAATTCATCCGTGCTCAACAAGGCATCATGTCTAACGTGGTCGATTACTTTGACGCGCTAGAACGTGAAAAAGAATACGAGCGTATGTATGACGACCTTTACGAGCAATACGAAAAACACCTAGCGCTCTATGACGAAATGGAAGCGCTGTTGCTCACCGACCCTCAGGAAATTAATGCGTCGTGTTGGGTGGGCGCAGCCCCGCCCGACATGATGCATTAATTTCCCTTGGACTTGTGTCAATAACTGTCATTTCAATTTTCAACTAACCAACAACGTAAAAATAAGGGCAAAACACTATGAGAATGGAAGGTTTAATTCTAGATGTTTCGGACATCGTTCAAGAAACCAAAACAGACCGTAATGGCGAACAAAAGCAAAACGGCAAGCTGCGTCTCATCACGACCAATCCAACAGACACAATTGAAGTGCGTGTGTCTCCTGAGCTTTGGGAAAACGGCAAGGCTGGCGAACTGCTCAAGCGCTGTGTGGGTAATCGCATGATGTTTGATGTGGAACACAAGAAATTCAGCTTTGGTAACGATGAGGGTAAACACGTCTCTATCGACGGTTTCCACCTCTACGCCCTACCTCAATTAAACGAAAAGTAAGGGTTAAATCATGACCGAGACGCAATTTGCAGAGCTAATGGCTCGACTCGATAACTTTCAGTTAATGGTGTTCTTAGGCATTTG
>NZ_JAWPOM010000023.1:0-72223 GCF_033344285.1 Vibrio sp. 779(2023) | reverse complement strand
CGATTTTGCGCTTTCGCCATGTTCGGAAAATTAAGTGTTTGAGTAGGGTCGTAGCGTAGTGGCTCAGGTGAAATAAACCAGCCTCTGCGATCTTCACGATAAATTCTCCCTTCGGCTTCCAATAACGACAACGCTTCGCGCAACGTAACTCGGGTTGTGTCGAACGACTCCGCCAACTTGCGCTCCGCAGGCAATTTCTGACGCGGTGATAGCATGCCCGCTTCAATCTGTTCAACAATCGAATCTTTAATTTTTACGTACTGCACGAGGTGTCCTTATCTTTTACGCCAAGCCTGAGTGCGACTTTCTAACCACTTCCCCAACGTCATCTGCACGATCTTCGCAATCGCGGCTGCCATCATGATCATCACGGCCATCGCAGCAGCTGCGCCCGTTTGGCCTGCATCGTCCATATTCAGAATCGAGACCGAAGCCGGAATCGTATCAGTTGAGTAAAGGAATACTACCGCAGAAGTGGTGGTCAATGCATTAACAAACAAGTAAGTCGCAATGTCCAAAATCGCAGGTAAACATACAGGTAATGTCACTTTAAAGAACAACTTGTATTGAGGAAGCTTCACCGATGCTGCTGTGGCTTCAATCTCCGATGGCAACTGCTTTAGCGCTGTCAGGGCGGTCATGTGACCCACTGTGTAGTAATGCACTACGGTGTTAATCACCAAGAATGCCATGGTGCCATAAAGTACGTTCAGAGGATTGTTCGCATCGTTGAAGTAAAAGATGTAACCCAAGCCAAGCACCATACCCGGAACCGCCATTGGCACCACGCTAAGCATTTGCATCACCTGACGAATTGGACCAAACGCACGCCCTTTCTCAATGCAGTAAGCGCCGACAAAGATGATGGCTGTACCAATAACTGCCGTCCAACCTGCCAACGTTAGCGAGTTAAAAAATGGACTCCAACCGTAAGTGCTCATTTCAGCAAAGTTGTAGTTGTTTAGCGTCAACGCTTTGTTCCAAGGCCAGAACGTCACTAACGAGCCATACACCGCCATACCCAAAACCGCCAGCACTGCGATAGAAATGATGCTGCAGTAAACCAAACAAATGCTGTCGCGCGCTTTGTTGGGTTCTGGCTGATATGGCACCGAGCGAGTGTCAAATAAGCTCTTTTGCTTTTTCTGTACCCAGCGGTCTGCGCCGAATGCCATTACCGCAGGAAATAGCAGCATAATGCTGGTCACCGCACCCATGGCAAAGTTTTGCTGTCCCACAACTTGCTTGAAGATGTCAGTCGCCAGAACGTTATAGCTGCCACCAATCACTTTCGGCACACCAAAGTCCGTGATAACCAGTGTAAAGACGACGATAAGCGTACTGATCAAACCGTATTTCGCCGCAGGTAACGTCACCATAAAGAAAGTTTTGATTGGTGAGGTTTTAAGTGCGCGGGCTGCTTCATACAAACGGGCATCTGAAGTGCGCAGCGAAGTGGTCAAAATCATCAATGCATGAGGAAAGGTCCAGAAAATCAAACCCATCGAGATACCAATCACGCCGTAAATCGAGCTTCCTAACAGCATCTCTTTGGCAATGCCTTGATTACCGAAAAGGAAGATTAAACTGATCGCTGGTAGCAACGAAGGCGCGAGAATCGGCGCAGTACCTAGGATTTGGAACAAACCTTTAAACGGCATGCATGAACGAGTCAGCGCGTAGGCATAACCAAACGCAAGCACACCGACTACCGAGGTCACAATCACGCCCAAAGTGAAGGTATTACCCACCGACACCCACAAGCTTGAAGAAGAAAAGTACGTCGCAAAGTTTGCCAATCCGACAAATTCGCCATTGGCATTTTGCACACTCTTGGTCAACATTGCCCAAAGCGGCATTAAGATGAACAGCACCATCATGGTCGACAAGCCAGCGAGCAAACCAAACAACACAAGGTTGTCGCGGCTAACACGCCCGAGTAAGGATTTTGCTTTGTCTTGTGTGGTCAGGCTATTCATCGTCATTGTCTTCGCATCCATGTTTACACCTACGCCGCTAGCGCTTTATCAACCGAGGGCACGGCGTAACCATGCAGCCCTTCTTCAGCAAACTGGATGTAACGTACATCGCCCGCCTTGATATTGAGTTTTTGAACCGTTTCCACAGGCACATCCACGACGATGGTTTTCGTTGAGCTGTCGTTTTGCAATACGCAATCAATGCGGAAAAACGCCCCAAGAAACTCGGTTGCGGTAACTCGTACTGGTAAAGAGTTGGTGTAGTTTTCAACGAACTTGATGCTTTCAGGACGCACCGCAAGGTCGAAGCGGTCACCGCGTTGGATCTTACGATTAGTCAAGCTTGGCGCTGGCATCAGGGTTTCTGCAATGCGTACCTGCGAATCCGTTGCGGCTGAGGTTTCAATAAAGTTCATGCTGCCGACAAACTCAGCAACAAAGCGTGTGGCTGGTTGTTGGTAGATTTCTTGAGGTGTGCCAACTTGCTCAATCACACCATGGTTCATTACCACGATACGATCCGCCATTGACAGCGCCTCGTCCTGATCGTGCGTAACCATGATGGTGGTGATGCCCAGCTTACGTTGCAGCTTGCAAATCTCATCACGTAAGTGAACACGTACTTTTGCATCCAGCGCTGACAGCGGCTCATCCAATAACAATAAACCCGGAGACAACGCCAATGCACGAGCCAAAGCAACACGCTGTTGTTGACCGCCAGAAAGTTGATTAGGGAATTTCTCGCCAGAGGTTGGAAGACCAATGGTTTCTAGCCAGTAATCCACCTTCTCTAACGCTTCTTTGGTCGACATACCTTGGTTTTTCAAACCCACCGCAATGTTCTCTTGCACAGTTAGGTTCGGAAACAGCGCATAAGATTGGAATACGATGCCGAAATCGCGCTTCTCTGGTGGTAGGAATGTGGTCTCTTGACCGTTTTGAAAAATCGCACCAGACGTTGGCAAGTCTAAACCTGCAATGGCACGTAGCAGAGTGGTTTTACCGCAGCCAGAAGGACCAAGAAAACAAACAAACTCGCCCTTTTCAATCGCTAGCGAGATCTTCTTTAATGCAGTGAACTGTCCGAATTGCTTCACTACATTTTCGATATTTAGGTAATGTTGGTTAGTTGACATAACACACGCTCCAGATGGTATATACCAACTTTAGTTTTGGAGTATTACGTTCCAATGACAAATTTATAGCCAGAAGATGACAAATAGATGAAGAGAAGCGAAGTTTGTTTACGTGACAATTAGAGATTCCCGACTCACTCCTTCGTCGCTCTCGAGAATGACGTTGTGAGTGTAGATAGAAGCTCCTACTTTCTTAAGTCCGTCATTCCAGCGAACCTAGGTGAGACTAGGAATCTACTTTCAGCAAACTCTGAAATAACAGAGAAAACAAAAAACCCACCTCAACCGAGGTGGATTTCAACATTCAAATCAAAGCAAATTCAATTAAGACTTTGGCTCTGATTTCGCGTCAAACTTCTCAGACCAAGCCGCTAAGATCTCTGCACGCTTGCTGCCCATTTGCGCGAAGTCCATCTTCGCCATGTTCTCTTGAACGTTAGGGAAGTTAGAAACGGTCGCTTTCACGTCTTTATGTGCAACCACTGGATACATTTCTACGTAAAGCTCGTTTGCTGCTTTAGAGATTGACCAGTCGACAACACGTTTCGCTGCATCAGACTCTTTTACTAGACCAACGGCTTCTGATTCCCAGCCGATGCCTTTTGGTGTGATAACCGCTAGTGGTGCGCCTTGTGTTTTCAGCTTCGCGCCGCGGCTTGCCATCGAAATACCGATAGCCACTTCACCCATGCCCGCTTGAACACATGGCTTAGAGCCCGAGTGCGTGTAGTGTGCAATGTTCTTGTCTAAGTCACGCATGTAATTCCATGCCTGATCTTCACCCATGTTTTGTAGCCAAGCAGAAACCTGCATGTAGCCAGTGCCTGAAGACGCTGGGTTCGGCATTGCAATGTGACCTTTGTAAACCGGCTTTGCTAGGTCTTCCCAAGACGTTGGTTTCGGTAGGTTAAGTTGTTTCGCTACCGCTTCGTTGAAACAAACTGCGTTAAAGAACGCATCGTTACCAAACCAAGCTTGGTTTGATTGAGGGTCGTTTAGGTTCGCGTGCAGCTCTTCCAAACCTTTTGGTGTGTAAGGCTTAAGAAGACCTTCATCTTTAAGCAGTGCCATTGACGATCCAGCAAGACCCCAAACCACTTCCGCTTGAGGGTTGTTCTTTTCGGCCAGCAATTTCGCCGTCATGATACCGGTGGAATCGCGAACCCACTTAATCTTGATATCTGGGTTATCTTTCTCAAACGCAGACTTGTATTTAGCAAGAATGTCAGTTTCGAAAGCGGTGTAAACCGTGACTTCCTGTGCTGCCATTGCATTCGTAGCTAGCAGAGAGACAAGTGCAGCCAGCGATCCTTTCATCAAACGGTTTTTCATCATTTTCTCCAGTTAATTTGGCCAAGTTTTAATTTGGTCTGTACCAGTTGACGATATACACCCTACTGAGCCTTTGTGACGAAATCATGACCATTAAATGGCAGTTTTACGAAAATTTGCGATGAATAATCGTTCAATTGATCCACCATTTTCTGGATGTTAAAGTTTTATGAAATTGGACATTCGCCTATTTACTGCCCTTTTCTTCCTCGCTAGAGTTAACTCGAAATTTGGTGTAGACCAATTAGCCTATTCTAATGGAAATCGAGATGAAAAACGAATACCTACTACTGACTCCAGGTCCTCTATCTACTTCTGAAACAGTACGTGAAGCCATGCTAAAAGACTGGTGTACTTGGGATGATGAATACAACAAAGACATTGTAGAAGTGATCCGCACTAAGCTTGTAAAACTGGCGACGGAGCAAGACGGCTACACCAGCGTACTAATGCAAGGTAGCGGCACCGCATCAGTAGAAGCAACGATTGGCAGTGCCATTGGCAAAGATGGAAAATTGTTGGTTGTCGACAACGGTGCTTACGGTGCGCGTATCGCTCAGATCGCTGAATACCTAAATATTCCATGCCATGTAGTTTCCCCAGGCGAAACATCACAGCCACACTTGAACGAGGTGGAAACTGCATTGGCATCGGATCCTGCGATCACACACGTGGCAATTGTTCACTGTGAGACAACCACTGGCATGCTGAACCCAATTGAGGCGTTTGCTTCTGCGGCAAAAGCACACGGTAAAGTGGTGATTCTCGATGCCATGTCGAGCTTTGGTGGCATTCCTATCGATATTGCAGAATTAGGCATCGATTTTATGATCAGCTCTGCAAACAAATGTATTCAAGGCGTACCGGGTTTTGGCTTTGTGATTGCAAAACAAACTGAGCTAGAAAAGTGCCAAGGTCAGGCACGTTCTTTGAGCCTTGACCTTTACGACCAGTGGCACTGCATGGAAGTGAATCACGGCAAATGGCGTTTCACGTCTCCAACGCACACGGTTCGCGCTTTCTATCAAGCATTGTTAGAGCTGGAACAAGAAGGCGGTATTGAGGCTCGTCATCACCGTTACCAAACTAACCAGAAAACACTGGTTGCAGGTATGCGTTCTTTGGGGTTTGAACCGCTACTGAGTGACGATCTTCACTCGCCAATCATCACTTCTTTCTACTCTCCGACGCACAGTGATTACCAGTTCAAAGCGTTCTACACACGTTTAAAAGAGCAAGGTTTTGTGATTTATCCGGGTAAGGTATCGAACGCAGATTGCTTCCGTATCGGCAACATTGGCGAAGTTTACCCAGCTGATATCGAGCGCTTAATCGGTGCAATTGAAAAAGCAATGTACTGGCAAGTTGCGTAAAGCAGCCTTCTGATTGAGAGAGCGTTATGACTCAGAATATCAAACCGACCCATTTCCGCAGCGAAGGCGATGTCAACACGACACCAGCGCGCCAAGCTTGGAACGCATCGATGGACGACGAGCGCACGCAAGCATTACTGAAGCGTGATTCGGAGGTCTTTCTTCATCAAGCCATGTCAACGCCTTGCTTAGATACATTGGAAGCGGCAGAAGGCATCTATATCCAAGATGCTACCGGCAAAAAGTACATGGATTTCCATGGTAATAACGTCCACCAGTTGGGCTATGGTCATCCGCATGTGATTAAACGTGTGCAAGAGCAAATTGCCAAACTGCCGTTTTCACCGCGTCGTTTTACCAACGAGACCGCGATTGAATGTGCCGAAAAACTCACCCAAATCTGTGGCGGCGAATTGAATCGCGTGCTGTTTGCTCCGGGTGGCACATCTGCGGTTGGCATGGCACTTAAACTAGCGCGCCACATCACGGGCAACTACAAGGTGGTGTCTCTGTGGGATTCCTTCCACGGCGCATCGTTGGATGCCATCTCAGTAGGTGGCGAAGCGTGTTTCCGCCAAGGCATGGGACCATTAATGGCAGGTGTTGAACGCATTCCACCAGCAGTGTCTTACCGAGGCGCTTTTCCAGTCGCCGACGGTAGCGATGTGCATTATGCCGACTACCTTGAATACGTGATTGAGAAAGAAGGTGGCGTGGGCGCGTTTATCGCAGAAGCGGTTCGTAATACCGACGTACAAGTGCCGAGTAAAGCCTACTGGAAACGCATCGGCGAAATCTGTGACAAACACAATGTCATGCTGATCATCGACGACATCCCTAACGGTATGGGTCGCAGCGGTGAATGGTTTACCTACCAAGCCTACGACATCGAGCCAGATATGCTCTGCATCGGTAAAGGTTTGGGTGGTGGCTTAGTGCCTATCGCAGCCATGGTAACCAAAGACAAATACAACACCGCCGAGCAAATATCCATGGGTCACTACACTCATGAGAAAAGCCCTATCGGTTGTGCTGCAGCACTGGCAGCCATGGAAGCCATTGAGCAAGACGGCTTGCTAGATAAAGCCAAAGCCGACAGCCAGTTTATGCGTGAAAAGCTGCTAGAGATGAAAGCCAAGTACCCTGTGATTGGCGATGTACGTGGCATCGGCATGTTATGGGGCATTGATTTGGTCACTGACCACGAAAGCAAAGCACGCGCGTATGACGAAGCGGAAGCTGTGTTGTACCAATGCCTCAACAACGGAGTGAGTTTCAAGGTATCGCAAGGTAACGTGATTCAACTCAGCCCACCGCTGATCATCACTCGCGAACAACTGACAGAAGCGTTGGCGATCTTCGAAGAAGCCATCGCCAAAGTGTGTAAAGACTTTAACTACTTCTGACCTCAACAAAACCAATTTATCCAGAGCGCGGTTCCAACGTGTAGGCAAGCGCTCTGGCAAGCAAGAAAAAGGATTGAACATGAGCAACTCACCAATTCAAGCAGTGATCTTTGACTGGGCTGGCACTATCGTCGATTTCGGCTCTTTTGCGCCAACCAGCATCTTTGTGGAAGCATTCAAACAAGGCTTTGATTTTGAAATCGACCTTGAGGAAGCGCGTGAACCAATGGGGCTTGGTAAGTGGGATCACATCCAAGCAGTGGGTCGTATTCCTGCCGTTGATAAGCGTTGGAATGAGAAGTTTGGTCGCTCAATGACCAGCGAAGACATCGACGCTATCTACGCAGCATTCATGCCGCTGCAAAAAGCAAAAGTGGCTGACCACGCAGAGCCAATCCTTAATGCGATTGAAGTTGTGAACGGTCTGAAAGACAAAGGCATCAAGATCGGTTCTTGTTCTGGTTACCCTCGCGAAGTGATGGATGTGCTGATTCCTGTGGCTGCGGATTACGGCTACAAACCGGATTACGTAGTAGCAACGGATGACCTGCCGCAAGGTGGTCGCCCAGCACCATTTATGGCACTGAAAAACGTGATTGAGCTGAATGTTACCGATGTTAATGCGTGTATCAAAGTGGATGACGCCGCACCGGGCATCGATGAAGGTCACAACGCAGGTATGTGGACCGTTGGTTTGCTGCTTTCTGGTAACGAAGCAGGTCTAACGTTTGAAGAATACCAAGCCGCGGACGAAGCAACGCTTGATGCCGCTCGTGAAAAAGCGCGTGCAAAATTGCTCAAGAGCTCGCCGCACTACCTTATCGATACGATCGCTGACTTCCCAGAAGTGGTTGCAGATATCGAACGTCGCCTAGCAGCAGGTGAGCGTCCTTAGTCGACAGTCACTATTCTCACGCATAAAAAACCTCTCAGCATCGAGAGGTTTTTTGTATCACGTATTAGTTTCTAACCAAATGAGGTTAGTTGATCGCAGTACTCGCTCGGCGTTTTAGCTTAAAGCCCATGTCCGTTGCATGTTCTACAGGCTCACCTTTAATGGCTTGCAGTAACTTGTCTGCGGCTTTCGTCCCCATACGTTCGTAATCGAATTCCGCACAGGTCAAACTTGGGTAGGCGTGCTCACCCATAGAAGAGCCTTCCAAACAGATAATCGCAATGTCAGTCGGGACTTTCAGCACTCGGCGATGACACTCAAACAACGCGCCAATCGCAATCTCTTCATGGCTACATACCAGAGCATTCAAACTTGAATCGCGCAGCAATAACTTTGCCAACCCTTCCGCACCTAATTGTGAAGATGGCGCTTCGTGGGTGGTTAAGAAATGGTCCGGTGCAAGGTAGTTCTCAATCATCGCGCTTTGCCAACCGTGTAGCTTACGTTGCAAAGTGGAGTGATCGCCACGCGCACCAATGAAACCCACGTTCTTAAAGCCTTGTTCAATCACGTGTTTGGTGCAGGCTTTGCCCACCTCAAAATGGTCAACACCGATATTGAGATAACTGGCTTTCGAACTTAACTCAGCAATTTCCAATACTGGCGTGTTCGAGGCTTCCAAAAGCTGATTAGTACGTTGGCTGTGTTCATTACCAAACAGCACCACTCCCGCTGGGCGGCTCTCAAGAAATGTCGAAAGCAGTTTCTCTTCTTGTTCTACCGAATAGTCGCTGTAGCCAAGCAGCAACTGATAACCCGCTTTGTTCAACGCTTGTTGAAAGCTCGGTAAGAAAAGCGCGCACGCTTTTTCAAACAAGGAAGGAATGATAAGAGCGATGGAGTAACTTTCAGCAGACGCCAAAGCCCCTGCCGCTTTATTCGGGATATAGCCGAGCTCATCAACCACTTGTTGAATCTTTTCTCTCAGCTTGTCAGATACTAGCTCGGGCGTTCGTAATGCTCGCGACACCGTCATGGTGCCTACGCCGGCTTTTTTAGCGACGTCCGCCAAGGTGACATTGCCAGTACTTCTTCGTTTGCGAGGTTCGCTCATTGTTCTTATTTAGTGTTCTCTATTTTCTGCCGCGACATCTTACCACAGCGTTTTAGTGGTTTTGATATTAGCGCATTAGAAGTCGATCGCAAGCATATGAAACTCGGATGACTGATAAAAATGGTAGCGCTATCACAATTTATGATAGCGCTATCAGATAGCGCTACCATTTGTGATCATTCTCAGGTTTTTCTGACAAATTGATCGATAAAGTACCCATCAACAAAACAACAAACCGGAAAGATCCAATGCTACGTGAACTGATTACCTCTGATGTGATTCGCATCCATTCTGATGCTACTGACTGGAAAGATGCGGTGAGCAAATCCTGTGAAGCACTGATTGAAAATGGCGCGATTGAGCCATGCTACGTGGACGCTATTTACCGCTCACACGAAGAGCTCGGTCCTTACTACGTGGTAGGTCCTGGTATGGCAATGCCACACGCTCGCCCTGAAGATGGCGTTAACCGTTTGTCTCTTGCCATCACGGTGATTCAAAACGGCGTGAACTTCGATTCTGAAGGTAACGATCCAGTAAAAATGCTGGTTACGCTAGCCGCGACAGACAGTAACTCGCACGTGGATGCGATTTCTAAACTGGCAGAGTTGTTTATGAATGAAGAGCATGTAGAAGCCATCTGCACCGCTCAAAACACACAAGATGTTCTCGCGATCATCGAGCAATACTAACTCCTGATGTGCCCTTAAAAAATGGGCATACACCCCTATAAAAAGAAAAGGTCTGAATTATGAAAATTATGGTTGTTTGCGGTCACGGTCTTGGTACTAGCCTAATGATGGAAATGAGCATCAAAGGCATCGTGAAAGAATTGAATGTAAACGCAGAAGTGGATCATATCGATCTAGGTTCTGCAAAAGGTACGGATTGTGACATCTTCATCGGTACTAACGACATCGTTGAACAGTTGAACGCACTTGGCGTTGAACCACGCATCGTTGCGCTTGATAACATGGTCGACAAAGTGGCAATGAAAGAGCGTCTATCTGTGGCACTTCAAGAGCTTGGCGCTCTATAAGGTGGCGTTATGGAATTTTTCAGTTTCTTAATGAACGATGTCCTATCAGAGCCGGCGGTTCTGGTAGGTCTTATCGCCCTAATCGGCTTAATTGCCCAGAAAAAACCGGTCACCGAGTGCATTAAAGGCACGGTAAAAACCATTCTTGGTTTCATCGTGCTTGGTGCGGGTGCGGGTCTGGTTGTGACTTCTCTGGGTGACTTTGCGACGATTTTCCAACACGCGTTCGGCATCACTGGCGTGGTTCCAAACAACGAAGCTATCGTCTCTATCGCGCAAGAAGCGTTTGGTAAAGAGATGGCGATGATCATGTTCTTCGGTATGTTAGTGAACATCTTGATCGCTCGCTTCACGCCATGGAAATTCATCTTCCTAACAGGTCACCACACTCTATTTATGTCGATGATGGTAGCGGCGATCCTTGCTTCTAGCGGCATGAAAGGTGTTCCACTGATCGCGCTTGGCTCTCTGGTTGTGGGCTCTGTGATGGTGTTCTTCCCTGCGATTGCTCACAAGTACATGAAGCAAGTAACAGGTTCTGACGACGTTGCGATTGGTCACTTCTCTACCCTTTCTTACGTACTAGCGGGCTTTATTGGCAGCAAGTTCGGTAACAAAGAACACTCTACTGAAGAGATGAACGTACCTAAGAGCTTGTTGTTCCTACGTGATACGCCTGTAGCAATCTCGTTCACCATGGGCATCATCTTTATGGTGACGTGTATCTTTGCTGGCGGTGACTTTGTACGCGAAGTTAGCGGTGGTAAGCACTGGTTCATGTTCGCGCTAATGCAATCCATCACATTCGCCGGTGGTGTGTACGTTATCCTTCAAGGTGTACGTATGGTTATCGCAGAAATCGTTCCGGCGTTTAAAGGCATCTCAGACAAACTAGTACCAAACGCGAAACCTGCGCTTGATTGTCCGGTTGTATTCCCATACGCACCAAACGCAGTATTGGTTGGTTTCCTATCGAGCTTTGCGGCGGGTCTTTTGGGCATGTTCTTACTTTACGTAATGGGGCTCACTGTGATTATCCCTGGTGTTGTTCCACACTTCTTCGTGGGTGCTGCTGCAGGTGTATTTGGTAACGCTACAGGTGGTCGTCGCGGTGCAATCTTGGGTGCTTTTGCACAAGGTCTACTGATTACTTTCCTACCAGTATTCCTAATGCCAGTACTTGGTGACCTAGGCTTTGCTAACACGACCTTCAGTGACGCAGACTTCGGCGCTGTTGGTATCCTACTGGGTCTGATTGTTCGCTAAATAGTTAGTCTGAATATGACTAGCTGATAACTGACTTGATTGATTCGGGAATAGGCTCATCGGCATCAATCCTAAAGAGTCTCTAGTCATAGCAAGCGACTGGCTTTAAAAGAAACCAGTCATAGAAAGCAATCGTAGAAAGAAAGCAAACGCCCCTCACGTGAGGGGCGTTTTTCTTTTTGGTACTATCTTAGAAAGTTTGGCTTATTGAAGCGTAGTTCCGTTAGATAGCAGCTTTCTTGTCGGCTCTTGCTCGGTGTATTCGACCACATCATGTTCCGCGAGCTTATCGACTTCCGCCAGTTCACCCACCACAACCAACACGTGTTGTTTCACCAGAGCGTCGACCACTTCAATGTTGTGCTGACGAAGAAGCGCTCTCACTTCGCTCTCTTTCCCTTCATGATACTTAACAAAGTAACGTGCAGGTTGCTGCTCGGCTTGATCTTGGCGTTCATCCACGAGAGGAAATCCTTGATTGTTTGCCAAGCTGCTTGAGCTCAGTCCGATTGCAAATAGTGCGGTAGCGCCTACCGCAGACAAAGAAAGTAAGGTCAACTTCTTCATAGTCACTCCTTATTGAAAGGTCAGAGTCCAACTGTTGATGGTGCCTGTGTCTCTTCTGGCATTGTCCACCGCTTTAAGTTCCCATGTACCTTGCGATTCAAAACCAGAAAAATCCGCTTGGAACGTGTTTTTTATATCGTTAGCGCTGCCGCCAGTATTATTGTGAAGTACAACTTCTCCACCAGTCGGTGACGTTAAAGTCACTCGTAGATCACCGATGTAAGTGTGGCTAATATCAACGTCAATACTTACTGTGCCTGAATCACCAGAGCGATCGACTTCTACTGCACTGATTGCGCCAGAAGATTTATTATCTGGAATCGCAACAGGGCTGGTATTTGAGAAGCTAGAGTCCGAAGAGCTACCACCATCAGGTCCATTACAGCCAGCGTCCAAGAACAGCTTCGCCGCTTCAGCATTAACTAGGCCGTGGCCAGTACGGTTGTCTCGACCAGCAACATCAATATCTGTTGCAGTTTTCACTAGGGCATTACGTACTTGCGCTGCTGTACAGGTTGGGTGGTAACTCCACACCAAGCCAGCTACGCCCGTTACGTGCGGTGTCGCCATTGATGTACCATTGTAGTACTCGTAATCTTCACCAGAGGTTGTTGCAACAGTAATTTCCTGACCAACATACCCCAATAGCTCTTGACCAAATGCACGATCAACCGTTACCGAAACCATACGATAAGCGTTGTTTGTGTCTACCAAGAAAGGGTTTTGTAAACCAGGTAGTTCAGAGTTGCTGTACACGATTGCAGCTCGCGCACCCGCATTGTAACAAGCCTGAACCGCATCTACTTCAGGGTAGTTTCCTGAAGACTGGTTGCCGATACGCTCAGTCAAACAAATTTTGCCCGACATATCACCACAGTTAAAGTTACCGCCAGAGACATCACAGCTATCTAGCGTTGCCGTTACTGAACCCGCGATTGGATCCGGAACATACGAAGAACCGTTATTGATCAAACGATTGTGAGGAACAATCCCACGATCAAACTGACTGACACCATTCAAGGTAATATCAGAAAGTTTACCTTCACCTACCGTAACCGTTGATAAGATCGCCACACCCGGGCCTGAGATCTCAACTTGATTAGTAGATTGTGAGAACGCTGCATGATCATTTTGATTATCAACAGCCGCAACAGACATCACTGAGTCATAAGAAGCTGGATAGCTGTGCGCTGTATTGCCATCATTACCCGCAGCGGCGATCAATAGAACGCCTTGATCGTAAATATTTTGCAGTGCATTTTGCTCAGTTCGGCTTGATTGACTACCACCAAGGCTCATGTTCACAACGTTAGCACCATTATCGGCACAGGTCTGGATAGCTTTAACAAGCCCAGATGAGTAACCCCAACCCGATTCGTTAAATACTTTCACGATGTGCAAATTAACATTCTGGTTTGGCATCACACCCTTTACACCTTCGGTGTTGGCAATCGCAGCAATCGTACCCGCGACGTGAGTACCGTGGGCATTGTTGTTACCCGGATCACTCCATGATCCCGTACCACTATCGTTAGTACCAGCAACGCGGTTACCGCTTAGGTCGTTGTGCGAAATGTCGTACCCTGAATCGATAATACATACAGTGCGATTACCCGCATTGAAGTCAGCTAGCAGTTGAGCATTAACCGCTTCATATCCCCATGGGGTCGTTTCGCTGAGCAAATAGCGAGGTGGATCGACTTCCACGTATTCCACATCACTACGATTGCGAAGCGGCTCTAAGTCATCGCCATCCAATTCAACGCTGTAAATGGCGCGATTGCCTAGTTTTTCCACCTTACGTGCCTTCACCTGTTCTAGAACAGACTCCTGCGCGATTCGTGGCCCCCAGAATGAGTTACCACCCATTGAAGAACGGCTGACTGCATCTTCTTTGAATTTGACGATGTACTTCGTCGGTAACTTAGATTCATCAAATCCCATTGGTGGAGCCGCAAACGCTGACATCGAAGTGGTCAGTGCTATTGCTACGGCAGACAACGAAAATAAGCCTTGTTTTTTACTTGTTGTGTAGTGCATTTGCCCTATTCCTTATTTGAGCTAATTTTTATTCACTATATTCTCATGAAAAGTCATCATCATGATGTTTGCATGAGAGCTTCAGCTATAGTTTACAGAGCAAAAATGCCAAACAATTTGTTTCATGAATATACAAATTTGTACAAAAGATCATTCAATAAACACTTTAAGTTAACATTAAAAATCACCAACAAAACCTTATAAAGCAATTACTTAATTAACAAAAAGTGAATGTTAAATTAATGTTAGTGAGTAATTATTCTAAATATCACCCATTTAATCGATTGCTATGCTGAATGGATTTTTTGACCGTGGTGCCAAAACTGAAATATTGAATATTTAGTTGTTGACTGTCTTGAGCATTTACTCAGAATTAGAAGGTTTAGTGAGAAAAATTCTCATCTAAATACTGTTATAGCCGAGCGTATTCACGCATTCGGAACAATAACCATTACAAGAAGAGTGAATGATGAAAAAAACAATCACACTATTAACTGCATTACTTCCGCTTGCCTCCGCCATTGCTGAGGAGCCAACTTTATCACCAGCAATGGTTTCTGCGGCTGAAGTGGTTAGCGCGCAAGAAAATCAAACTTATACGTACGTTCGATGCTGGTATCGTACGAGCCACTCTAAGGACGATGCGGCTACCGATTGGAAATGGGCAAAAAACCAAGATGGTAGTGACTTCACTATCGATGGCTATTGGTGGAGCTCTGTTTCATTTAAAAACATGTTCTACACCAATACCTCACAAAACGTAATTCGTCAGCGTTGTGAAGAAACACTAGATCTAGCGAACGAGAACGCAGACATTACATTTTTTGCTGCCGACAATCGTTATTCTTATAACCACACGATCTGGAGCAATGATGCTGCAATGCAACCAGATCAGATAAACAAAGTAGTGGCTTTAGGCGATAGCTTGTCTGATACAGGCAACATCTTTAACGCGTCCCAATGGCGCTTTCCTAACCCGAATAGCTGGTTCTTGGGTCACTTCTCAAACGGTTTTGTTTGGACGGAATACGTTGCTAAAGCCAAAAACTTACCGCTATACAACTGGGCAGTTGGTGGCGCAGCAGGTGAAAACCAATACATCGCGCTAACTGGTGTCGGCGAACAAGTTTCTTCTTACTTAACCTACACAAAGCTGGCGAAGAACTACAACCCTGCTAACACATTGTTTACGTTAGAGTTTGGTTTAAATGACTTCATGAACTACAACCGTAGCGTGCCGGAAGTAAAAGCGGATTACGCTGAAGCTCTGATTCGTTTAACAGACGCTGGCGCGAAGAACTTCATGTTGATGACACTGCCAGATGCAACCAAAGCACCACAGTTCAAATACTCAACACAGGAAGAAATTGAAACGATTCGTGCGAAAGTATTGAAGATGAACGAGTTCATCAAAGCACAAGCGATGTACTACAAAGCCCAAGGCTACAACATCGCATTGTTTGATACACACGCACTGTTTGAGAAGTTAACCTCGGTACCAGAAGAACACGGTTTCGTAAATGCAAGCGGCCCTTGCTTAGACATCAACCGTTCATCCTCTGTTGACTACATGTACACTCACTCATTACGTTCTGAATGTGCAGCATCTGGCGCAGATAAGTTCGTGTTCTGGGATGTGACTCACCCAACCACAGCAACGCATCGTTATGTGGCTGAAAAAATGTTAGAAAGCAGCAATAACTTAGAAGAGTTTCGCTTTTAATAAGCCGTTGTTGTTCATTGCAAGTTAATCTGCATAAAAATGACCACGATGCTTCGTGGTCATTTTTTATCGATATCGACCCCCGATAATGGGTTTATTTGAGCTCGCTTACTTCAAGCCGTTGATTTAGAGACGTTGACTTTGAGCAGTCTCATTCAGCGTTCTGTTTTGGTACGTTACCGCGGAAGCTGTTCACCATAATAGAGATCAACGTCTTTAAGGTTTCATCATCACTGCGGTATGAGTAGGCTCGTATACCCGTAAACTGAACCTGGAACAACTGAGCAAGAAGCAATGTATCCTGGGCTTCAATTTCGCCATTCTCGATTGCTCGCTCAAACAGCTTTGCAAGAAAAGATTCAAATTGGTTTGCTAAGCTGTTTGTTTGATTGCGCAGCGCATTAAAATCCTCAGCAAATTCACTTGCTGATTTGACTAACATGCACACTTCACTGGGATTGGAGTCTCGCTGATTGATAACCACATCAATCGCGAAAGCTTCTATTGCATCTAGAACCGTTGTGTTCTGAGCTAAATGCAACTCAAACAGGGCTTGTAAGTTCGCAACGTACATTTTTAGCGCTTCACAATATAGCCCCTCTTTTGACCCAAACGTCGCATAAATACTTCCAGGACGCAGATTCACGCTATCTTGTAAATCACGTGTAGATGTTGCATGAAAACCTTTCTTCCAGAATAGATCCGAGGCGGCTTTCACCACTTCGTCACGTTGGAATTTCTTTGTATTCGCCATGAGCAATTATCAATTTTGAACATATGCTCAATTTTATATTGAGCGACCGCTCAAAATCAACTATCCTGTTCTTGCCTAATCCGCTCATATCCAATTACAGGAGATTTAAACATGGCAGAATTTAAACTGTATACCGCAGAAAACGCACCCGAAGGATCAAAGCACCTGATTGAAAATTCAGTCAAAGCGTTTGGCATGCTACCAAATCTTCATGCTGTTATGGCTGAAGCGCCAACCTTGCTTGAGGGTTATCAAGTTGTGCATGAGCTCTTTCAACAAACATCATTTAACGCAGAAGAATTGACCGTCGTATGGCAAACCATCAACGTTGAACATGGTTGTCACTATTGCGTTCCTGCTCATAGTGCGATCGCGGCGTCAATGAAAGTGGATCAGGAGATTGTTGATGCTCTCGTCAACCAAACACCATTGGCAGACGAAAAACTTGAAACACTACGAGAAACAACGCTTCAAATGGTGCGTCAACGTGGTGTAGTGGAAGAGTCTCAGATAGAGAAATTCTTTGCGGCAGGTTACGGACAGCAGCAACTGCTTGAAATTGTACTTGGTCTAGCGCAAAAAGTGATGAGTAACTACACCAATCACCTAGCTGACACCCCGGTTGATGCACCTTTCAAGAAGTTCGCCAAGTAACTTAAGCTTTTATTACTGGTCCCATTCATGGGACCAGTAATACCTTCAAAAAAGGCTTTGTTGCATGGCGCTTCGCTAGTGTGCGCTGACCCCTAATTACAACGGCGCAATGTCGGTTCCTCCTAAAGACTGGTAAAGCGTAACCTGAGTGAGAAACTGGTTGTAACGGTTCTCCAACAAAGAAGCTTGCGCGTTTCTGGTGTCTTCTTGGGCATTCAAATAGTCCATGATCGATGTCGAGCCATACTGATACCGCGCAGCATAAATGGACTCAGCGGCACTTGCGGCATCATATTGCTCTTGTAAACGCGCAGCTTGATACTTCAATTTTTCTCGTGCTGACAAGGCATTTTCGACATCTTGGAAGGCGGCGTACAACACTTGGCGATAGCTCACAATGGCCGATTGATAGTCTAAATCGGCAATGGCTTGGCTGTTTTTCATCTCATTCCACTGCAAAAACGGTAGCGTCATATCCGCACCTAAACTGCCGATCGGGTTGGAAAGCAGATCTTTGAGCGCTTGTGACGATCCACCCAAAGCCCCAGTGAGCGTCAGCTTAGGCAAATAGTCCAAATCTGCTGCGTCTTTATTTGCTAGCGCGGCTTTGACGTCATAAATCGCTGCTTTAATGTCGGGTCTGCGGATCAATAAATCAGACGGAGCACCAACACTCAACGATGGCATATCGCCTTCAGGCAGCATTTGGATGTTTGCACTGATGCTCTTCGGCGGTTGATTGAACAAAATCGCAAAGGCGTTGTTTGCCTCAAGTAAACTCTGTTCAAACTCACTTTGCTGCGCTTGTAAGCTTGCCAACGTACGTTTGGCTTCAAGCACATCTAACTGATCCACAGCGCCAAGTTGGTACTGTTTTTCAATCAATTGTAGCGTTTGAGCTGCGTCTTCCACATTACGCTGACTGAGGTTTAAGCGCTGTTTTAGATAGCCGATTTGCCAATATAACGATGCCGTCGTTGCCACCAAACTTTGTGCGGTCGCCTCGCGATCTTGTTGACTTGCCATCGCCGTCCACTTGGCTTGGTCAACGTCTGCCGAGATTTTTCCCCACAAATCCAACTCGTAATTGACGGACAAGTTAGTGCTGTAGCTATCTGCCGATTCCCCGCTATCAAGAGATTTTTGAACTTGTCCTGATGTGGAAGAACTCAACGTAGGGAAAAGGTCATCTTGCGCTAAACCCAGCTGTAAACGCGCTTTCTTTAGCGTTAGCGTTGCCAGCGTCAAATCGTTGTTTTGAGCCAACACCTGAGTAATGTATTGATTAAGCGTTGGGTCGTTAAACGCCAACCACCAAGGATCCATACTGACATCACCCGCAACATGCATCTGTTGCCAATTTGCAGGCACTTGCACCTCAGGAGCTTGATAGTCGCTACGCATAAGCGAACCACAACCTGACAACCACACTGCGCTTAAGGCAGCCGCGACCAATCGAGTTTTGAATTTCATTGTGTTACTCATTTTTAGTCTCTCGCTAGCGCTTCTATCGGATCGAGTTTGGCGGCATTGCGAGCGGGTAAAAAGCCGAAGGCGATGCCAATCAACGTTGAGCAAATAAACGCCCAGATGATCGAGTTCATCGAGTAAATCATTTGGAAGCCGCTACCAGATGTACTGAATGCAAAACCAATCAAAAACGCCAAGCCAATACCAGCAATGCCACCACACAAACACACTAATACCGCTTCAATCAAAAACTGACGCAAAATATCCGCTTGCCGCGCACCCACAGCCATTCGCACACCGATCTCTTTCGTGCGCTCTGTCACCGACACCAACATGATGTTCATTACACCAATTCCGCCGACAATTAGGGAGATCACCGCAATCGCTGAGATCAGTAACGTCATGGTGGCGGTGGTTTTCTCGATGCTCTGACGAATGGTGTCAGTGTTAATCGTGAAGAAATCTTCTGTACCGTGACGCATTTTTAACAAGTTGATGATGCTCTGTTCTACCGCTGCGCTTGGGGCGTTCTCATCAATCCGTACAGTAATGCCGTTGAGGTAGCGTTGTCCCATCATTCGTCCCGACATGGTGGTGTATGGCACCCAAATTTTCAGCGCGTCGCTGTTGCCAAACGCGTCTTCTTTTTTCTGCGTGACACCCACAATACGCACTGGCAATGAACCTAGAAAAATCACTTCACCAATCGGATTTCTATCCGCAAACATTTCCTTTCTAGTGTTGTCATCAATCACTGCTTCTTGCGCGAGTGAGTTCACGCTCTCTTCATCCCAAAACTGACCTTTGGCGATCTCATAACCGCGCACACGGAAATAATCTTCCCCAACCCCTTCCACAGACGCGGTTGCATCCTGATTGGCGTAACGCACGGTTAAACTGTTGGATAAAGACGGCGTGACACTGTCGACAAAAGGTAGACTCTCCAACGATTTAGCATCGTCGGCGGTTAGCGTTTTCACTCGTCCGGAGCGGCGGTCACCAAACCCTTTGCCCGGCCTGACATCAATGGTGTTTGTTCCCATGGATGAAATATTCGACAAAATTTGCTGTTGTGAACCATTACCTAGTGCCACCACGGAAACCACCGAGGCTATACCAATAATGATGCCGAGCATGGTCAAAAACGTGCGCATTCTGTGGCTAGACATCGCCAGCAGCGCCATTTTGAGCGCGTCAATAAAACTGTCCCACTTCCACCACTTACTGGCGGCTTGCGCTGGGCGATGAAAAGACGCGCTCGGTGTATTTGCTGCTTGTTCATTGATTACAACTTGTGCATTTGGCGTATCTGCAATGATTTCACCATCTTTGATTTCAATGATGCGATCCGCAAAGTTCGCCACGTTCATATCATGAGTCACTAAGATGATCGTATGCCCAAGTTGATGCAACTCTTTAAGCAGTGCCATCATCTCTTGCCCACTGTGACTATCTAATGCGCCAGTGGGCTCATCAGCGAGAATCACCTCACCACCGTTCATCAGTGCACGAGCAACACTCACGCGCTGTTGCTGGCCACCACTCAGTTGGCTGGGCTTGTGGGTCAAACGATCTTCCAGCCCTAAGCGTGCCAATAACGACTGCGCTCGCTCCGTTCTTTGACGATGAGGAACTCCCGCGTAAACCGCTGGTACTTCCACATTTGCCACCGCGGTTAAATCCCCCAGCAGATGGTAACGCTGAAATATAAAGCCAAAATACTCGCGGCGCAGTTCCGCCAGTTGGTCGGATTCCAACGTCGAGACATCTTGCCCATTAATGAAGTATCGACCGCTGGACGGTTTATCCAAGCAGCCGAGCACATTCATCAGCGTCGATTTACCTGAGCCCGATGCACCCACGATCGCGACCATTTCACCGCGTTTTATCTCTAAATTAATGTGGTTCAACACAGTAAGCGACTCGTCGCCAGAGACAAAACGCCGAGTTAAATCCTCAACTTTTAAAAGCACGTCACTCATCTTAGAACCTCATTGGAGATCGACGACGATCACCTCGGCTTGATGATTCTCCGTCCATAGCATTGCCAAGAACAACTTGGTCGCCCTCCTTCAAACCTGAGAGAATTTCTGCGTTCACTTTGTTGTTAATACCCACTGTCACGGGCTTTTCCACCACTTGGCCCTGTTCAAGCACTGGCACGGTATAGTTGCCTTTGCCGCCAGATTTTTGCAGCACTTGTGAAGGGACAATCAAGGTATTTTCCGATTGCTCAAGGACAATCGAAACTTGCGCAGTCATGCCGATGCGCAAAATACCTTGCGGGTTCTTCACATCAAATACAGCGTTGTAGTAAATGGCGTCGCTATCTGAAATGCTCAAATCGCTGTCATCGCCATCCATGATGGTTGGCCCCGGCTCAATGGCGCGCAGTGTGCCTTTAAACTGCTGATTCGGTTTGCCTAAAATGGTGAACAGCGCCATTTGGCCTGGGTGAACAAAAATCACATCGGCTTCCGAAATTTCGGCTTTCACCGTCATCGTATCTAGCTTGGCTAACTCGATAATAGTTGGCGTGGTTTGATTGGCGTTTACGGTTTGTCCTTCTTCCACCGCGGTGTAGACCACCGTGCCATCCATCGGTGCGTTGATGGTGGTGTAACCGAGATCTAACTGCGCATTGTCGACGTTGATTTTGGCTTTCTCGATTTCGGCATCCAGTTGCGCTAACTCGGCTTTGTAGATGGCGAGCGTCGCTTCGGCATTCTCGTAATCAGCTCGTGAGCTCGCTTTCGCTGCCAACATGCCTTTTTGGCGCACGTATTCATAGTTTGCTTGTTTAATCTGCGCTTGCTTAGCCTGGTACTGAGCGTTGAGACTATTAAGAGACGCTTGGGCTTCTTTGAGGCTGTTTTGCTGAGTCAGGCTGTCAATCTGTGCAATCAAGTCCCCCTGTTTTATCTCATCCCCTAAGTTCACAGCGAGGCGTTGAATTTGCCCAGATACTTGCGCACCTACATTCACCAATTTGGACGCTTGCAACATGCCGTTAGCTAATACCGCCTTTTCGATATTGCCTTTGCGAACGACTTCTGTCGCGTAAGGAGAAATGGGTTCTGGACGTTGCAGATAATGATAACCACCAGCACCAATAGCAAGTAGGCCACACAAAACGAGCCATTTTTTATTGAGTTTCATAGCAGGAGTGAAGTAAATAATCGTTTTGATTTTATACTGCTATTTGTCTTAGCCGTACAGGGTACGAGACGTAAAGATAGGTAAATTAACGTCAAGAAACTGAATGAATAACTTCACTAACGTGAAAAATCAGAGATATTATAGTCACTTCAAAACTTTATTATTCAATACGTATAGCAAAGACCATTTCTAATATAGAAATTCAAGTTATAAGTATTATAAACAAAACTTTTAAATACCAACAAACCAGTAAAAATCTTAACTTATTCAATATGCAATCCATTAAAATTTCATTATGGCCATTTTTAATTATTGAATTTCAAGAGGAGTTAAGTGGCAAGTTAAATAAAAAATACCCACATAACACAGGTAAGACCGAGAGGGGTGTGTCATGTGGGTTTAAAACGATAGTTCTCTTGCTGATTCGAACTACCAACGTTGGGATGCAATGGAAATACAAATGACTCAGAGTTTCCATCACGGACACTTTATCGCTGGATTTCCCTCTATTTGTTAGGGAACAGTCAGCACAATAAAAATAGAGAAGTAATACTGCAAAAATAAAAATAGAGGTTCAGGGTTTAATTTACACTTAAAATAACTACTATATTCACGCCATGAAGCATTAATAAATTCAACAATAAATATTTATTAAGTTAAATTTACTTATTGTCAGCACACTGTTAGTTTTACTCCCAAATACACTGGTCAGATTTGTTTATTTTACTAATTTTAGTTGCAATACAACTTCTAATTAATTCATGAGAAAAACATGCAGCGACAATTAACTCTTTCACCGATTTATTTATTAATCGGGTTAGCCTCCTCGACGGCGTATGCCGGTGGTTTTCAAATTAACGAACATTCGGCGACGGGTCTTGGTCGTGCTTTTGCTGGTGATGCCGTCATTGGTGATAATGCGTCTATAGTCAGCCGAAACGCCGCAGCGATGACGCTGTTTAAACAAAATGCCTTATCGTTCGGTGTCACTTACGTCAAACCTGACGTTACCGTTAAAAATGCGCAATATCATCGAGCTAACATTAATGCAGATGTCAATGTTGGTATGGGCGGTTTTCCTCCGTCCCCTCAAGTTGACATTACCCCGTCCTTCTCTCAAACCGTGACCGACATTGATGACGTCGATGGCGTTGGTCAACCAGCCGTTGTACCCAATTTTTACTTTATTCACCCTATCAACGACGACTGGTATCTAGGCTTATCGGCATATTCCAACTTCGGAACCGACATGGAGTTTAAACCAAACTATGGCGCACCTGTTTTTGGCGGTGTCACCAGCGTAGCGAGTGTCAACCTTGGCGCAAGCTTGGCATACAAGGTGAACGACCGTTTTAGTATCGGTGGTGGTATTGATGTGATTTACGGCTCTGGTGAGCTGTACCGCGATATGGACGTGGGTGTTTGCGTTGGTGGGAACATACTTGGAAACGAACTAGAACAACGCTGTGGATCCGTAAAAGGCAACGCACTTGATGTGGAAGCTGGCGGCATTGGGCTTGGCGCGAACATTGGCATGATGTACGAGTTTAACGAACGTCATCGCTTAGGTTTAAGCTACAAGCACAGCCCTAACATAGATGCCAAGGGCGACATCCACTTTGCTGGCGAATCGTACGACTCGCTTGCTATGCCGCTACCGGATATTGCGGAGTTTTCCGGTTATCACCGCGTCTTACCTAAATTTGCCCTGCACTATTCTGTGCAGTGGATTGGTTGGTCAGCATTTGACAGCTTGAAAGCTGATGATCAGTTGCTAAAAGATTTTCAGTGGCAAGACTCCGCGCACTACTCCATCGGTGCGACTTGGTACGCCAATGAACGTTGGACACTTCGCACGGGTTACATGTTCGACAAAACACCTGTCGATGAGCTGACTTCGCTTTCTATTCCAGGTTCGAACCGTCACTGGTTATCTGCGGGCGCATCTTACCAATGGTCATCAGATACCACGGTTGACATCGGCATGACGTACTTGATTGGTGAAGATGTCAACGTAGAAGAGTACGCGTATGAAGGTGTTCCTGCACCTATGGTGACGGGCGTGACCCATTCAAATGCGTTCCTAATTGGTGCCCAACTCAGCCACCGTTTCTAATTTGTCAGGCAGTGATCAAACCTCTAGGTCATTGCCTTGTAACAACGCTTATCGAAGCGACCGAACAGAGACATTATTATGAACAAAACACTACTTTCTTTTTCACTCTCACTTCTCACTCTAAGCGCAGCTCAGGCTTCGGAATGGGGCTATGGCAATGACAAACACGGGCCAGAGCACTGGGGAAAAATCGCCAAAGACTGCGCAACCACGAAAAACCAAAGCCCAATCAACATCGACAACCCAGCCGATGCAAAACTGGAAGCACTGAACCTTTCGTACACTGGTCAGGTCATTGGTTTAACCAACAATGGTCATACGCTGCAAGCGCAAGTGAACGGACGTAACAGCTTCACCATCGATGGCGAGACGTTCGAGCTGCAACAGTTCCATTTCCACACACCATCAGAAAACCAAATCAAAGGCCGCCAATATCCACTTGAAGCGCACTTTGTACACGCCAACGCAGACGGCGAGTTGGCGGTAATTTCGGTGATGTTTGATGCTGGCGATCAAAACGCAGCACTGTCTAAACTGATCAACGCAATCCCACAAGAGAATCAAACCACGTTCTTTAAAGATACGTTTGAGATTAACGACTTACTGCCAAAAACTGCAAACCACTATCGATTTAACGGCTCTTTAACCACACCGCCATGTTCAGAAGGTGTGCGCTGGTTTGTGCTTAAAGACACTCAAACCTTATCCAAAGATCAAGCCGCGAAACTGATGGAAGTCATGGGACAAAACAATCGTCCGCTGCAACCGCTAAATGCGCGCGTTGTACTTTCTAACTAAACGCCACATCCGATAAGGGGCATCGTATTTGCCCCTTATTTTGATTCGCTCTAACCTCACTTCGTTACAGGAACCCCCAATGAAAACTCCATCTGTTCTGTCACTCTTACTCGCACTCGCCCCGACATTCGCCTTCTCTCATAACCTTTCTGTCGGTCAAACCACCCCTTCCGTCAGCATTGATACCTATGGCGAAATGACGCTGCAAGGAGACGATGTGGCTTATCAACCTTGGGCAACTCAGCAGATGTTAGGCAAAGTCCGTGTGATACAAGCCATTGCAGGTCGTAGTAAAGCCAAAGAGATGAACGCGCCGCTGATGTCAGCAATCACTGCCGCTCACTTTCCTGAAGATCAGTATCAGACCACAACCGTGATCAACCAAGAAGACGCCATTTGGGGAGCCGGTACATTTGTTAAATCGTCGGCAGAGGACAGCAAAAAGACATTCTCTTGGTCTTCCATGGTGTTAGACAAAAATGGCGTATTAGCAACAACTTGGGATCTACAGCAAGAAAGTTCTGCGATTATCGTACAAAATAAACAAGGCGAAATTTTATTCGTCAAAGAAGGGGCTTTAACTCAAGACGAAGTCACACACGTCATCGAACTGATTAAACAGAATATCTAAACCTAAGGTAAGGAAAAGCTATGAAACTGTTCAACACCATCGCACTCTGTCTTTTAGCGGCTGTAGCTTCTTTCCAATCGGTTGCAGGAGACAACAATTGGGATAAGATTGCAGATAAGACCGTCAGTTTTAAATCGGAAACCGACACAGTCAATCCACTGTCCCCATTTGCTAACGCTCGTTTTAGCCACATCAAAATCAAATGTACGCAAGGTACGGTCGATCTGAAAAGCGTTAAAGTAATCATGAAAGATGGTCAGGAAAAGACGTTCGACAGTTTAGGTGTTCTGACTAAAGGCATGTCATCAAGAAGTTTAAGCCTACCAACAAAAGATAACGCGAAGTTAGACAAAATCGAGTTGAACTATGAATCGGTTGGCAGCACTGCGCTGCAAGTCGCGGGGGTGACCAAAAAAGCGCAAGTGGAAATCTTAGGTAAGAAAATCGACGAGTAAGCAATGGCTCAACGAGCTCACCCAAACTAAAAACAGCGGCACTAGGCCGCTGTTTTCACTAAAAAATCGTCATGGATAACTAAATGAATTTCTTCAGCTTCGCCAAACCATAAGCGGCGATGGTGACACAATCTTTGATCGTGCCGTCGATCATCATCTGTTCGAACTCCTCAACAGAAAAAGCGCGAGTGATCAAATCCTCTTCTTCACTGTCGAGTTGATTGCCCACGTCCGTTAAATCAGTGGCGAAGTAGACGTGACATGTCTGATTCAAAAAGCCGTATGCGATAAACTGCGCGCCGACATACGCCATAGCGCTCGCCTGCATGCCCGTTTCTTCACGCAGCTCGCCTTTGGCAAGCTCAAGATGATCCGCATCTGGGTTTGATTCCCACGCCCCTTGTGGGATCTCCCAACAACGTTGACCTACGGTGTAACGGTACTGCTGAACCAAGTGAATCATCCCGTTATCGATAGCCAGAATCGCAGCACAATCAGGTTTGTCGACCACACCATAGATGCCCTCTGCGCCGCTCGGACGTAAAATTTTGTCCTCACGCACCGTCATCCACTTATTCTGGTAAACGACTTTGCTGTCTAGCTGTTTGATATCTGACATGATTATTCCTTGATTTTTCTGAGGGTTACTACGGAATAATACCCGATTCGGTTACGCCACCAAAATGTTCTTTAGTTCACTCAAAGACTCAACGGTGTAATTTGGTGCGATACGCTCATCGACGCTTGCGCCTGTGGTATTTAACCAGCAAGTTTCAATACCAAAATTATTACCACCCAGAATATCGGAATGCAGGTTGTCACCCACCATCAGTACGCGCGTTTTGCATGGGTTGCCCATTTGCTGCATCGCGTATTCAAAAATACCTAAGTCCGGTTTTGCTACGCCCACTTGTTCAGAGATCACCACTTTATCGAAGTACTCAGTCATCCCTGTGCGCTCAAGGCGAATTGCTTGCAACTCTGTAAAACCGTTGGTGATGATGCCCATTTTGGCTTTGCCTTGCAGCGCTTCCATCAGCTCTTTTGCACCTGGCAACAAGCTGCAAATATCGGCCATTGCTTCTAAAAATGCGCTATTGAGATCTGCTGTTGTGGTATTCAGCTTCTCAGCCCACTCGATAAAACGCTTATGTTTTAGCTCATCTGCCGTTACTTTGCCGTCTTGGTAATCCACCCAAAGCGGTTTGTTTACGGTTTGGTAATGAGCAAAATCTTGTTCAGTAAAATCTACGCCTTTGCGAGAAAACATAAGCTGCAAACCTTTGAAAGCATCAAAGTGGAATAAGGTTTCGTCAGCGTCAAACAGGATCCAATCGTACTTCATTTTCTTCTTCCCAAAATCAAGGTCGTAATACTGGTGCATAGTCTAGATTGTTTTCTTCTTGAAGATAATCTCTATAATTGGAAATTAATTGTATCCTTGTGCTCAACAATAAATGCTTCACGATAATAGGAGATTGATATGAACGCGATTGCCTCCCTGCCCGTTTTTGTTGCTGTTGTCGAATGCGGCAGCTTTTCCCTTGCGGCCAAACAGCTGAATCTGACGAAATCGGCGATCAGCAAACGCATCAACCAACTAGAAGACGATTTGGGCATTCGTCTCCTTAACCGAACTACGCGTAAGCTGAGCCTGACCGAAGCGGGAGAACGCTATTTTGAGTACGCTTCTCAAGCGCTCAATCTGGCCCAGCAAGGCGTAGACGCGGTATCTGAACTGCAAGGCTCTCCACAAGGTCGGCTCAAAATTACCGTGCCGATGTCTTTCGGTGTGCTGCATATCGCGCCTTTGATCAGCGAGTTTCTCGCTCGTTACCCGAAAATTGAAGTGGATTTAAACCTCGAAGACAAAATGGTCGATTTGGTTAAAGACGGTTTTGATTTGGGGATCCGTATTGGTGAACTCACCTCTTCCAATCTAATCGCAAAACGTCTCGCCCCTTGTAAAAGTGTGCTTTGTGCCTCACCAGATTACTTAGAGGAGTTTGGAACACCACAAAAACCAAGTGATTTAGTCGGTCACAACTGCCTGCGCTACTCCTATTTCCGTGGCGGCGTCGAATGGATGTTCATCAACAACGGCAGCGAATACAAGGTACTTCCAAAAGGAAACTTTATCGTCAATAACAGCGAAGCCATTCGCCAGTTGCTGTTAAGAGGTTCGGGCATTGCGCAACTGCCAACATTTATTGCAGGAAGAGACTTTACCGCAGGAAATCTAAAACCGGTGATGGAAGAGTATTCTCTACCAGAACACGCCATTTATGCGGTGTTCCCTGAGCGCAAGCACATGCCGTTGAAAGTAAGAGCCTTTATCGATTTTATCAGCGAAAAACTCGGCACAGATTTACCTTACTGGGATCGTTACAACAGCCCAGAAAAATAACCATATTGATGATAAGTGAGTGAGATTTCACTACTGACATGTTCTGACATTCCATCCGCGTAACCTTATTTGGAACTCAACAGGCAATCCGCCAAAACCAATAAGGAATCACAATATGGAAACCGTTATCGAAACTGTGCAATTTCGTCTAACCGCAGGCACAACAGAGCAAGACGTGATCGCTGCTGCCAAACAGTCACAAACGTTTGTGAAGAATCTGCCGGGCTTTTTGTACCGATCGCTCAGTCACGAAGCGACGGACGATGTGTGGACAGACATCATTTACTGGCGTTCAATGGACGATGCAAAACAGGCGGGAAAACAGATTAAGCAAGCCGTTGAATTTCAGCCTCTGTTATCGATGATTGACTGCGAAAGCTTCGAGCTTAAACATCACAACTTAAAAATGTGCAGTGAGCTAGAGAAGTAATCAGCCACACTACCACTAACAACCAGTAGGTCTAGATAAGGAACATCATGAGCAAATCAGAACGACTGTTTGAGCTACTGACGCTTCTGCGCGCAAAGCGTTACGCCGTGACAGCGAAAGAGCTCGCAGAAAGAATGGAAGTCAGCGAACGTACGATTTATCGCGATATTCAGTCGTTGCTCAGTTCTGGTGTTCCGATTCAAGGTGAAGCAGGTGTCGGCTACCTGTTGCAAGCTGGCTCTCATCTGCCACCTTTGATGTTCTCAGAAAAGGAGATGATGGCGCTTGAACTGGGTATGCGGATGGTTCGAGCCTGGTCGGACGCCGAACTCGCCGAAGCGTCTCACTCTGCGTCCACCAAAATACTTTCGGTATTGCCAGATAAGCTCAAACAACAAGTGGAAGATTGTCCGCTGATTGTGCCCGATTATCACACCCAATCCGAGACTGCCAAACGAGGGCAGCTTCTGCGCCACGCGATTGATCATCAGTTTAAGGTCAGTTTGGATTACCAAGATGAAAGCGGACAGGTGACCGAGAGAAAAATCCAACCGTTAGGCCAGTTCTTTTGGGGCAAAGTCTGGACGCTGGTCGCCTGGTGCGAATTGCGCGATGACTATCGCCAGTTCCGCCTCGACCGTATCCAAGCACTGCGTATGCACGATGAAGAGTTTCAGAGTGCGGAAACCAAATCTCTCAAACATTATATTGCGCAGTATGAATCGAAAGATTGAGTGTTCTTCATCCTTCCATCACAAGGATTCTACATTGCTCTGCTCAATGCGAGATATTTGGAAAGGCACATTTAGTTAAACTAATGTTTCATTTTTAACAGATGCGCAACCAACCTAAGATCGTTAACTTAAGTAGCACGTCAACCACACCGGAGCGTGAAGCTATGAAAGTACTGATTCAATACACCCAAGCAGGGAAATATCGAGATCAAGCGTGGGAGTCTTTAACTCTTCGATCTAAAGGTGATATGCAGGCCGTTACCCCTTCTTATGCTGCCCAACTTATCGAACAAAGCAAAGCGACACTTGTGATGACAGAGGAGCAACAAATCGTTATTCATCCATAACCGATTATTAGCCTTGTTTAACCAACCTTTGTTAGTTGTGCAAGGCTTACATCTCGCCATTACACGTTATCAATTTTATACACGACCAACCATATTTGGAGGTTGGCCTTAAGCATTTTTCCGAACATTGATGTTTGTTCGTTTAATCGTTCAACCTAGCTCAGGTGAAAAGCGAAAGTTACCTGATGTATCCCAAGAGGTGCCTAGGTGGTACCGCCTATTATCCTTCATAATAATATGGGTAATTATCATAAACTCTACAATGTTAGCACTTGTATTTTTTATCGCAGGTTTTTTATCACTAGTAAATCATGTATGACCTTCACTTATCCAACCAAGTTTAATATCACACTTTAAATGTAAAAAATCACATTAACAATTTCATAAAAATAATAAATACATCAGCTAATTTGTAACTTTTTAAAATGAAAGTCTAGAATGCAAAAAATAAACCTTTTTAAATATAGTTTTTTGTTAGTATCTGCACAAACAAATTATTAGCTAGAGGTGCTCTGTGTCGGGATTATTTGAGTATAAAATAAAAACTCATGATAACTTATCATCAATTATATTAAACATGTATGGTGCTCCATATGAAAGGCTAAATTTATCACTTGATAATAAAAAGCTTACGAGTCTATTCGCATAGCTCGAAGTGGAGGGTTACCTGCGAATGCTCATATAGTTAAACAAGCCGAAAAACTGAATAAAATAGCTCAAGCATCTAAAGTTGGCGGACATGTTTTAGTATGTGTTGGTCTAACGGCTTCCTGCATTCAGATTGCGAATACACAAGACCAACATGAGAAGAATGAAATTTTTGTTGAGTCAATAACTAGCACAGCTGTAGGAATGGGTACCAGCGCGTTAGTCGGTCTATTTTTAGTATCAAACCCTATTGACTGGGGGACTGCCATTGTACTCGCTGCCGGTACTACCGCTATTGGGTACGCCTCCGGTAAAGCAGCTGTGCTTACATACAACAACTTAGGCTCTCAGCCTGACTTAGTTTCAAAGACAAGCTTGGGTGCCATATGCAATTAGTTTGGAATATTATTGGATACTTAATGTTTTCTGGAATATTGATTATTTTTCTCCAGACATTATTTATAGGTATCATGCATATTTTAATGCAAAAAAAAGTTGTCAATAGTTACTTTACAGAACCTTATTTTAACACTTTCGAACTAGCTCTATTTACGGGATGGCCTTACGCATTTTTCCGAACATTGATGTTTGTTCGTTTAATCGTCCAACCTAGCTCAGGTAAAAAACGAAAGTTACCCGATATCTCCAAAGAAGTGCCTAGATGGTACCGCTCACTATCAATTCTATTAATAGGAATAATTATTATAAACTCCTCTATGCTGATAGTCGTATTCTCTTCAGCTGGAATACTCGCATTAGTAGATAGTTTAAACCCTTAATACCTTATTGTTTTTCAAGTTCAAGTTGAAACTTTGAAGTTGAATAATGTAGAAATAGCTTATTTGGGCTTAATGTAACTCGAATAAGCTATATTCTTCTCGAAAGCTATATAATTGTCACAACGACGCTTGCTCTCTTACAATAATTCTTCTTCGTTGAGACGACGAATCAACTTAGCTGGCGTGCCTCCGTATAGACAATCTGGCGGCACATCATGGTTGACTACCGAGTTCGCTGCAATCACCGAGCGAGCGCCAACTGTTACACCTTGGTTAATAACGGAGTTACCGCCAATCCACACATCATCTTCAATCGTGATGGGTTTACAAAACGTTTCCCAACGTCGGCGACTGCGGTAATCAACAGAATGAGAAGCGGTATAAAATTGCACGCTCGGTCCAATGAGCACGTGGTTCCCGATGGTAATTTTGGCACCATCGAGCATGACCACGTTCATGTTGATAAAGGTTTCTTCACCTATTTCGATGGTCTTACCAAATTCACAATGAAAAGGGGACTGGACAATACAACGGCCTACCTTGCCAAATAGCTGCTTTTGCAATTCGTCGCGCTGACTTTCGTCGGTGTTATTATTAAGTGCTCTAAGTGCTTGAAGAGCATGGCTTCTAATGGCGTCAATTTCTTTGTCCATGCCATCAAAGACCTGGCCAGACATCATTTTTTCTAGTTCTGTCACTGGAAGACTCCTACAACCTGCAATTACTGCTTTCAGATTCTTCACAAGGTACGTGAACTGCGAAATAAAAAAAGAGAAAAGCCCGGACTTTTCTCTTTCCTGTTTTTATATTTTGTGGAGTCTGTCAACTTACACAATTTCCCAACTGTGGGTCATCTCAACACCTTCGCCTAGCATTAAGCAAACCGAGCAGTATTTTTCTAGCGAGTCAGCCGCCACTTTTGCTACGACTTCTGGGTCAAGCTCGTCACCTGACACTTCAAAGTGGATATTCACTTGCGTAAAGATACGCGGTGCGGTTTCACGACGCTCTGTGGTTAGCTTGGCATTAACTGACGAAACCTTTTGGCCTGCTGTTTTCAAACCATCAACAACATCGACAGAGCTACAGCCACCAGCAGCCATTAGTACCATTTCCATTGGGCTTGGTGCGGTTGCACCACCATTGCCATCCATCACTACGGAGTGGCCCGACTGAGATTGCCCAAGGAATTTAAAATCTTCTATCCATTTAACTTCAGCTTGCATGATTTACCTCATTTAGCATCGCTCATTCAAGGCATCGTTGCCCTTACTAGCGGTATGTTTCTTGTCGATACTTTAGCTCTATCGCATAAAAGGGCAACGGAATTTTCAACATTACTGTAATTTTTTCGCTCGGTTACCTTTCTCTATACGTAACACTTTTTATTTAAGTAACACTTTCTACAAAAATAACGATGAGGTAGCTATGAAGAATATGTCTAAGTTATTGGCCGGTTTCTCCTTCGCACTTCCAGTCTTGTTTCTACTATTGAGTAAAACAGGTACCGCCGATACGATGGATAAGCTGAAGGCTTCAGAGAATACAAGAATCGCAACGCTAGCTGGCGGTTGTTTCTGGTGTACAGAATCGGATTTAGAGCAACTGCCCGGCGTAATCGATGTTGTATCAGGTTATTCAGGTGGTCATATTGAAAACCCGACTTACCGCCAAGTCTCTTCTGGTAAATCTGGTCATATTGAAGTGATTGAGGTGAAGTACGATCCTGCTGTCGTGAACTACGAGCAAGTGCTGGACTACTTCTTCCGTCATATCGACCCTACCGACGATAAAGGTTCATTTGTTGACCGTGGTCCTCAATACCGTCCAGCGATCTTCTACCATAATGCGGAGCAAAAGCAGATTGCTAAGCAGTTTATGATGGAAATCGACAAGGCGATGATCTATCCAAAACCGTTGAAAACAGAGCTGATCGAGTTTGAAAAGTTTTACCCTGCGGAGTCGTACCATCAGGATTACTACAAGAAGAGTAGCTTGAAGTACAAATACTACCGCTACGCATCAGGTCGCGATAAATATCTCGACGAAGTATTTGGTGAAGATCGAAAAGAAAGTCCTAAAACACTTCGACAGTTGATTGAAGAAAAAAAGCTGCTTTCGAAAGTGAAAGCGTACAGTAAACCTGCTCAGTCTGAAATCAAATCAAACTTAACAGAGCTACAGTATTACGTGACGCAAGAAGAAGGCACGGAGCGTCCGTTTGATAATGAATACTGGGACAACAAAGAAGCGGGAATTTATGTGGATATTGTGACCGGTGAACCGCTATTTTCTTCTACTGATAAATACAAATCTGGCACAGGTTGGCCAAGCTTTACTCGACCAATTAACCCGGGTTACATCGTGGAGAAAACCGATTATAAACTGCTCTACCCTAGAACGGAGATCCGCAGTAAGTTTGGTGATTCACACCTAGGTCATGTGTTTAAAGATGGTCCGAAGCCGACGGGATTACGCTATTGTATGAACTCTGCTGCGATGAAATTTGTACCTGTGAACAAGATGGCGAGTTTAGGCTACGGCGATTACCTGTACCTATTTGATAAGTAGTTTTAACCAAATTAGGAGTGAACATTCAGCGCGATGAAAGGTTTTAAATCCAACCTTCCCATGAAAGTCTGTCCGGTCTGTCAGCGCCCATTTTCTTGGAGAAAGAAGTGGGCGCGAAATTGGGAGGAAATCGTTTATTGTTCTGAGCGTTGCCGAAGAAATAAATCAACGAAAACGTAGGTCACTCCGACCCTCTCTGGAGTATGTTATTTCATTTGTATTAACGTTTGTACGCGTTCTCTTACCAAGGTAATAACGTCCCATCATAAGCCCAAAACGCCCCGCTATCTTGCGGGGTTGCTTTTTCTATCAAGCCTAATAAATCCTTTGCGACTCGCTCTGGTGTGAACAGCTTTCCCTCTGGCACATTGGTTTGAAAAGGTGCCGACAAAGCGGTGTCTGTAGTACCTGGGTGAAGTGACAGCACCGTGCCATGTTTGACCATTCTTTGCCATTCGATCGACATGGTTTTGAGGAACATGTTTAATGCGGCTTTCGATGCTCGATAGCTGTACCAACCACCTAACTGATTATCGCTAATGCTGCCAACTTTGGCTGAAATGGTCGCAAACTTAGGTGCAGTACTGCATTTTAGCTTGGGCGTGAAGTATTTTGCCAACAGTAAACTTGGCAAAGTATTGACCGTGATGGTTTGCTGAAAGAAGTCTGCGTCGAGCGAGCTAAGATTCTTCTCAGGACCTTTCTCTTGGGTGTGCAACATACCAACACAGTTCACCAACCAATCGACGTGTTCAATCTGCTCACTGAACGCTTTTACCTGCTCGTCTTGCGATACATCCACTTGATGCCAAACGACATTTGGGTGTTGCCAATCTGGTTGCTGCTTACGATAAGTGGCATGCACGCGCGCTTGAGGGAACCGAGCTGCGGCTTCTTGAACCATCGCCAAACCAATTCCACCATTGCCACCGACGATGAGTATTTCCATCACAAGTTCTCCACGTTTTCTATGTAGTGCTCTGCGGTATCAAGAATCGCTTGGCGTTGCTGTTCTTCCATGTTGTCCCAAGAGCGGAAAATCATCCCGATTCGTGGATTGGCTGCGAGGCGCTTGTCGTGTTTGTTCATAAAGCGCCAATAAAGGCTGTTAAACGGACACGATCCTTCCCCACTCCTCGCCTTATTGTCGTAATGGCAACCCTTACAGTAGTCGCTCATTTTGTTGATGTAAGAACCACTCGCCGCGTAAGGTTTGGTGCCAACAATGCCGCCATCCGCAAACAATGCCATGCCACGTGTGTTCGGCATTTCGACCCATTCAATCGCATCAACATAGATACCGAGATACCACTCATCCACTTGATCTGGGTCGATCTCGGTTAGCAAGCAAAAGTTACCAGTGACCATCAATCGTTGGATGTGGTGTGCGTAGGCGTAATCGAGGGACTGCCCAATCGCATTGCGCATACAAGCCATTTTAGTTTCACCATTCCAGAAGAAATCTGGCAGCTTTCTTTCTGCGCCCAATTCGTTGTTTTTCGGGTAATGAGGCATGTTCGCCCAATAGACCCCTCGAATGTACTCTCGCCATCCTAAGATTTGGCGAATAAACCCTTCAACTTGAGAAATGTCGATGTCCGCGTTGGAATGAAATGCCTTGAGTGAAGCATCAATGACTTCTCTCGGGTGCAGTAATTTGCTGTTAAGCGAGAATGAAATTCGGCTGTGATACAAGCTCCACTTAGCGTCGTGCTGGCCTGTCATGGCATCTTGAAAACGTCCGAATAACGGCAGACAGACTTGGCAGAAATGCGCGAGTAAAGAGAGGCTTTGCGCGCGATTAATCGGCCACAACAAGTCCCCTTCGAGATTTCCGATGGTTTTGATGTCATGTCGTGCCAGCCGCTCAATAATGCCGTGGATGTCAGTACTGAACATCAAAGGTTGTGGCAGTTGTTCAATGTCTTTGGCTTTGAGCTTGTTACGATTATTGGCATCGTAATTCCATTTTCCGCCGACGGGCTTTCCGTCTTGCATCAAGATGTCGAAGCGCTTGCGCATACGGCGGTAAAAGTGCTCCATCATGATGTGTTTACCTTGAGGAAACTGCGATTCTATTTCCTCAAACGGCAACAAAAAATGTTCCGAGTCGACACAACGCGTCACGACCCCATCAAGCTTTAGTTTGGCTAACTGCTCCAGAAGACGGTATTCATCCGGGCGTTGATATTCAAACTTACTTGCACCAACTTCACTCGCGTAGTGTTGCAAGACTTGCTCAAGATCGTCGAAGGATTGTGTGTCATCCAACGTGAGGTGCAGAACTTGGTGACCTTCACTCTGACGCTCTTTCGCAAACTGTTCCATTGCGGAAAAGAACGCACACACTTTCTGAATATGATGCGTGACGTAAGTATTCTCTTGCTTGAGCTCCGCAATCAGGTAAAGCACTTGCTCATCCGGTTGCTGAAACCAAGAGTGCTCACTGTTAAGTTGATCGCCCAAGATCAATCGTACGGTTTCAAATTGCATTACGGTTTCTCCGATGACGAAGCTTTGTCACTGCTGCCCATCACAATCGGCCAATCGACCATGTCTACACTATCCAAATGCGCGCCAGGACAACGACCTTGCCACCTATCGATGAACTCCATGTGCGGATCGTACATTTCGGTTTGCTTTTCGAGGTTGAATTGTCGTGAACCACGCGGATCAGCACCAACGCCTGCTAAGTATTGCCAATTTCCCCAGTTTGATGCCACATCGTAATCGACCAGTTGTGACTCAAAGTACGCCGCGCCATAACGCCAATCGAGGCCAAGCTCATGCACCAAACAACTGGCAACTAACTGTCTGCCACGATTCGACATATAACCCGTTTCATTAAGTTGGTGCATACACGCATTGACGATAGGAAATGGCGTTTCACCTTTCTTCCATTGTTGAAAACGGTGCGCGTAAAAGCTGGTGAGTGGTGCTCGATTTTGGATGCCACCGAATCGGAAGAGCTGTCGCTTGTGTCGACGGGCATACCAATAAAAGTATTCACGCCAAAGCAGTTCGAAGTAAATCCAGTAGGTTGAATCATTTGCACCATTCTCCGCTTCATAACGTTTCAACATGGCATAAATAGTTTTCGGAGAAACGCACCCATGAGCTAACCAAGGAGAGAACTTGGTGGAGTAATCCATGCCATCTAAACCGTTGCGTGTTTGTTTGTATTCACTGGCTAGTGTGGAAGCAAAATACTGGCGACAATGTTCAAGCCCGCGGCTTTCTCCACCATGAAACGCAGCTTTTGCGTCAAAGTAATATGCAGTAACGGAAGGAAGATTCACACCTAAAGGAATTGGAGGTAACGAACGGATACTCTCGTGGGGCCGAGAGATGTCTAAACCTTCAACTTGCTTTCTAAACTGCGTGAAAGTGGTAGGCAGATTGCTCAAGTCAAATGGCAGTTGTTCTTCCCTTAACAGGGTCCGGATTGCTTGCTGTTTTATTTTTACATGAGACGCGCCTTCAACTGCGCGATCTAACGCTTGTTGCTCATCCGAACCGGGAAAGGCGTCAGCATATATATGTGTGACGCCGAAGCGATTAACAGCATACTTGATTGCTTGATCGGGCGTCAGTTCAACTGCCCACAATCGCTGACCAAGGTGATTCAAAGATTGATTGAGTTCACTAAGCGATGAATCGAGAAACTGCAATTTCGCGCGCCCGAAAGAGGCTTCCTGCGCAAAGTGATGCAAGTAAGGCGTCATTGAAGGGTAGCAATACAAGCAAATTAACTCGTCCATTTCTACACTGGCGCTTTTCAACAGTGGGTTGTCGTGCAATCGCAAGTCGTTCGTGAACCAATAAAGTCCTATTTTCTTTTTCAATTCGCACCCTCAGATGTTAATTCTTCGTCTACGAGTTCTTTTCACGGAGACCCTGACGTTAAGCCTTTTGATTTACTTGCTTTTATACGAAAACGAGAGTTTGACGATCATTAGGTTACTAACGTTTACACGGAATCCATTTGCTGGATATCTCAAAACACGCAATACCACCAAATGCCTGTACATGTTTCATACTGATATTTTATAAAATTTGAATCCAACGGTATTGATCACGATCTTAATCACTCATTTTCTATATAAACCATGCAAAAGTGATAAAAATTAAAGCGACATTAGTTAATATCCGTTAATCTAAGCCCAATCCCATTTTGCTAGTACCATCGCAGAAATGACCGACGAGTTTAAGAAATCAACCGCTAATTTAAAAAAAGCGGTCCCACTGATGATCAAAAACCATGTTGCTGCCACGCCAGCCAACTACGCGCTTTGGTATACCTACGTTGACAAGACCATTCCAGAACTCAACTTTGAGTTAGACACGGTGTTAGAAAACTACGGTATTTGCCCGCCAGCAACCAATAAACAGCTTTACAACAACTATGTGGCCAGCAAAGCAGAAACCAGCCTTGAAGATCTTAGAACCAATGTAGAAGTTCTGCTACATGAAGTATCCAGTTCAATGAGCGATACGATTTCAGATACTTCCTCCTTTTCTGAGATGGTAGACAAAAGCTTTAATAAACTGGAAAAAGTTGAGGACAATAGCCTAAGCATTGAAGAAGTGATGGTGGTGATTCGTCAACTTGTCGCAGAGTCACACGAAATTCGTCACTCAACAAAGTTTTTGAATAGCCAATTGACTAACGCGAGTGAAGAAATTTCTCGCCTCAAAAATCAACTGGCTGAAGTACAGCAAGATGCGTTGTTCGATGGTTTGTCAAACCTATACAACCGCCGAGCATTTGACAAAGATCTCTCTTCACTTATCGCATCAAATCAGGCAATGACCTTGATCATGCTTGATATCGATCATTTCAAATCATTTAACGACAATTACGGGCACCTTTTTGGCGATACAGTGTTAAAAGCCATTGCCCGCCGGCTACAACAAAGCTGTCGAGATGGAATATGTGCGTACCGTTTTGGTGGTGAAGAATTCGCGTTAATTGTACCTAACAAATCTCTGCGAATTGCTCGCCAATATGCAGACACACTACGCCGGATGATAGAAAAACTGCGTATCAGAGATAAGCGCTCAGGCACACAAGTTCACAGCATTACCGCTTCTTTTGGGGTAGCAGAATTTGAGCCGGGTGATACGCCTGAAGCCTTAATCAATAAAGCCGATAAACAGCTTTATGAAGCAAAACAACTCGGTCGTAACCGCGTGATGCCAATTTAAATAAACTGACTAAGCGAAAACGACTTTTACGATGAAAAAGAAAACCCCGCGACGTAAAGTGCGGGGTTTTTATATCCAATCATGAGTATCTTAATCGACGCTGTAGCAGTAACTTAGAATGTAGTCGTCACCATTTTTTGCGGTATATTCTTTATCTTCACTGCATGCCATCGGCTTACCTTTTTTGTCGCCTTTGATTAGACTTATCCAATGGCGCATCGCGGTTGGTGCATTGCCAGTTAGTTCAGGATGAAACGTCGTGCGAGTTTCCAATTGAATATCGTCAATGTCCACTAATTCCACGCAACCAGTGCCTTTATGACAGCCAAACAGCACTTCTACATGATTGCCCGAATCATCTTTAAACAAAATCGACTTTGGATCTTCCTTTTCACCAGTGTACGCCACGAAGTGTTTTGGGCTTTTCAGGCCGCTGTGTGTACCGTCTTTGAAATAAGCCAAAACATGGCGGTAATCAATCACGTAACTTGATACATCTTGGTGCGACCCGTTCTCCAATGAGAACATGCGGTCTAGTAGTTGCTTCGCTTTTACTTGTTTCTCACTCTGCTGCTCAGCACTTACCGCTTCGACGGCAAATACGGCTTCAGCGATAAATGGGCGTTGTTGTTGTTGCATCTCTTTTTTATCGAAGTTCAGCATATTCATCGTCATATCCTCGCACTTAAAAAACTCGTCCTAGAGTAAAAACTTAAATCCTTTATTTAAGTTTCAGGCAATTCTGTGAAGTGGATGGTTAATTTCCTTGCCTGCTCATTATGTAGACTAGCGAAATATTGACTACAATTTCACAACAAAAATTTTACAATGTGAATTTTACAAAATGTCTGTGTCAAAAAGCCTTATTCGTCAGTCTCATTTTCTTGGTACGAAAATTCGTAACCTAAGAAAAAACAACCATTTAACGATGGAAGATTTATCTGCCCGTTGTGTAAGAATTAATCCAGAGTACGCTCCGTCGGTTTCTTACCTTTCGATGATTGAGCGCGGAAAACGCGTACCGAGTATCGATATGCTCGAAGTGGTCGCGGAAGTTTTTCAAAAAGATCCGGCGTGGTTTTTAGATGATGAACCCGAATTAGAAGCCATCACACCCAACAAAGGAAATCGTGGCGGGATTAGTGGCATGGCGTTGGAACCGAGCTTCCTGTTTTCCAATGATATTCTTCAAATCGCGATACCAGAAATGCTCTCCCAAACAGGTATCACGGGGCGTCAATTCGCCCACTTACTGATCCGCGCACACCAAGAAAACCACCAAAACCATTTCCCAGACTTAGAACGGGCAGCGGAAGAAGTGGGCTTAAAGCGGCTGAATCTATCTGTAGAAGATCTCGTAGACATTGCAAAGAGTATGGGATTGGATATCCGCTGGGTAGATCGAGCGCCACAAGATGTGATTGATGAACTGGGCGTCAGCGCCAAACAGTTGATTACGTCTTTCATGGAGCCACCTGGGACTATTTATCTCAATAAACGAATGCGTGACTATCCAACCCGATTGAAGTATGACTTGGCGGTATATATTGGTCATCGAGTGCTCCATAGCAGCGATGCAATGAATAACGTTTTATCTATCGGGCATCAAAACAATTGGGAGCAAATGGACAGCCCTGTGTCGAACTCTGAACTCAATTCGCAAGATATCCTGCAAGCTTGGCGTGATTTTGAGTCCAGCTTCTTTGCCGGTGCCCTACTCTGCCCCAAAGTACCCTTTCGTCAGTTGCTTGACCGTTCTGGTTACGAGATTGATGTTCACAAAAAGGCCGGCGTTTCTCCTTCCGTTGCAATGCGTCGCATGACGGTGGTCTCGCCTTACCCTCATTGGCACTATTTTGATGCCTATGGCCCTGGCAAGTTAAAAGCCGTGTATCGCGGAAATGGTATTCCATTGCCTTGGGGCAACATGCGCAAAGTGAACGACCCTTGCCAGCACTGGGCCGTATTCCGACGCCTTTCCCAGCCTTTGGATACAAGTTCAGCGCAAATTTCGATTTTAAATGTTGGCGACGAGCCACGTATCTACTGCTGCGAATCGGTCAACGTATTTGACCCTGCGGGAAATAATCGCGTGCTATGTGCCGGTATTGATCTTAACCCTGCTATTTCTGCACAAGGTGGCGATGCCGTTTCCATAGCGGAAGAACTTAAGTCCCTTTGTGTCGCTTCCGGCGGAAGTAGTGTTATTCCTCCCCACATCAAAAAAGACTTAACGACTATCGCTAAGATATTAAACATCAACTGGATAGAGCGCGGGATTCAAACCCAAGCAAGGTTGATCTGCTCCAGAGGGGCGGTTTGTCCAAGACAACCTAGTTGTTACAGCAAGTGCGGAGAAGCTGATGAGACGGGCAGCTACGTGAATATCATCGGGCTTTAGAAAGAAAAAACGCCAATCACAATAAACGTGATTGGCGGTATATACTTGTGAACAATTTGTATTCACTAACAACGTCAGTTGGCTAGGTGACCCTCGGCTTAATAAGGGTCACTCTAAGTAAAGCACGATGCGTGCCAACTTTAAAAAAGCCGTTTTTTAGTAGATCCAGATGCATATCGTTGCTTTATTAACCATTAATTTCGCAAACTGCATTTGCAAAATGCAACATCATGCAAATATGCCACTGAATGCACTGCTAATAACGACTCTCTCAGCAAAGTGTCTGTGAACATATGAAGTCACATATTCTTGCACCTCAATGATGATGAGATTTCGGGCTCCCAACTTTACCATTCCTCTAACCCCTTATTGAAACTGGGTTCAGGCTCATCCGCCATGCTTTTGTTGATACATTCTCTCATCGGCTATTTTCATCATTTGCTCAGGAGATGACATTTTCGGGTCAAATATCGCGTACCCAATACTGGCTTTCAAATAGATAAGCGTTTCATCGTAAATGACGGGCGTCGAGCATAGCGCTAATCGAAGTTTTTGTAGAAGGGACTGAACATTTTCTTCCGTTCCTGGGTGATGAACTACAACTAAGAACTCATCACCGCCCATTCTGGCCACGATGTCTGATTTACGCAGAGAGCTTTTTACCCTTTCAGCCGTAGCGATTAAAACTTTGTCACCTGCGTCGTGACCATAGGTGTCGTTAATGTGTTTAAACCTATCTAGGTCAATATTAATTAAGGCGAAGCTATAACGCTTTTTATAACGTTTCGCTATTTCGAACTGCTGCTTGTAAAACTTCATAAAATAGCGACGGTTTGGTAAATTCGTGAGTTCATCGTGTAAAGCTCTGTCATCTGCAATGGTATACAGTCGATAAATGGCGAACAGCGCGAGGCTAAGTGCGAATATAATGGGATAGCCGATTACTCTAGCTAAATGCAACTGATGCCAAGAGATTTGGCGATCAGCTTTGCCTCCAGAGAAAACCACCATACTCCACCCACCATAAGGAAAATGAACCATCTCTTTTGCATATGCCATGCTATTTACACTTTGCGCGCCAAAGAAAGCATCACCAAATGAGCCACCGCTATCGTAACCACGGATCATTAAAGGGTAACGATACGAGAAATCAATTACGCCGGTTTCTCTCATCAGAGCATCGAAATCAATCACCGCACTGATCACTCCCCAGTAGTCCTGATTCATTGGAGGATCAAGAAAAACAGGCACACGCACGATCAAACCTCGGCCACCTTGAATCAAAGTCACTGGCCCTGCGATGAAAATTTCTTGTACATCCTTGGCTTTTTGCACCTGTACCCACTGCTGTGGCACTGCGCGGTAATCAAGGCCGATTAGGCGCTCATTACCTTGGCGTGGAAATACATGACTAATTACATCATTTTTCGCGATACCGATGATTGTAATATGTTTACTTTTATTTAGGATTCGGTGAGCGGCGATACTCAATTCTTCTTCTTGGTTTTTAGGAAGTAAAGTAATGAGTGTCGCTAAAGTACTGGCTTTGTAGATATCCGCCATAAGTACCGCTTCCAAATTGGAACGGAGAATGGAAAGTTGTTCTTTGGCCTCAACTTGAACTCGCTCTTTGTGAAGCTCTTGCTGGTTTCGATTTAACAGCTCAATAACCCCAATACACAAAGCGAAAAAGGTGAGGAAGAACAATGCAAAATAGCATCGCTTTCTGGGTAAATAACGCATTTTCTCCCCACAACTCGTATACAACTACGAGATTTTTTATTTATTGTTAAAATTCTTATTATCACAAGAATAACCAATCATAATCAGAAAGGTAACAGTGATTGACAACTTTTATGTTTTAGGTGTGAGATGATGCATCAACAAGGCGATTTATTTGGCGGCGATCTATGGCAAGAAGTAGAAAGAGGAAAACTTTATTATGATCCTCATTTTCTTAGCCATCTTGAGGCGGATAATTACTTTGACCAACTTCGAAAGACACTGCCATGGCACCAAGAACACATTACTATGTTCGGCAAGTCAGTACTTCAACCTCGCTTACAAGCGTGGCACGGTGATGCAGCATATACTTACTCAGGCTTAACCATGCAGCCTCACCCTTGGACTCCTGAGTTAACTCAGCTCAAAGTGCGTTGTGAATCAGTTGCTGATGTCACTTTTAATTCTGTTCTCGCTAACTTATATCGACACGGGCAAGACTCAATGGGCTGGCACCAAGATAATGAACCAGAGTTAGGTAGAAACCCTGTTATCGCATCTTTGAACTTAGGTGAAACACGTCGATTTTTGCTTAGAAATTTACATTGTAAAACTGAGATTGAATATGAGCTTTCTCACGGCTCCTTACTGATTATGGCTGGCGAGCTCCAGCATCACTGGAAGCACTGCGTACCAAAAACCGCGAAAACCAAAGATGAACGTATCAACCTGACTTTTAGGCAAATTTTCAACTATTGACTCAGCTTTTACATTCTCAATTAATATTGATGGTAGGTTTAGGTTCAGGACTTCATAGGGAATGGATTTATGCGTATTAAACCTCTTAGCTTAGCGGTCTTACTCTTTTACTCACTTACCTTTGCTGCTCAGGCATCACAGGAAGACGTACCGCTTCTCGATAATACTCAATCAGCGCAGTTGATTCGTAGTACCTACGAACAAGAACTGTTCACTTTCCCGGCGTTTAAAGAGGGCCATTTTGGCTTACGCATGTACCGCCAAACATTAGATGAGAAATATCACGCTGCCATTTGGACCGACATGGCACAAGTAGCCAGCCGGTTAAACCTATTTGCTAATGAAGTCGTTGAACCAGAAGACATCATTCTCTATTCATCTCAAAGGTTGACCACGTATCAAGAGAAAGAAACCGAACGAGGGCAGCGACGCTATACCGTGACTAAACACCATCCTGAGTACCTTTATCTTGGTGTGGATTTGCTTGGCGCAATGGCAAGAGCAAACGAATACGGCCTAAAGCATAAACAAGACAAAACGCTGAGAAAAATTATTAGGCGCTACGATTTCTCGCGTTACGTTACGGACAAAGAGATGATAGAAGCATGGGCAGCTCAGCTTGCAAACCAAGTCTACTGGCTTCGTCAGTTAGGAGAGCAAGATGTGGTCGAGGAATTCACTCAAACCTTCCGTGACACCTACCCCGACGATAAAGATAAGATGCTTTCAGCTCAGCAGTATTGGAACAAACTCTATGGTATGACGCACATCATCTTTGCCGATTCACAGTATTATCAGGAGCGAGTAAGCGAGAAGAAACACCAATGGATTTATGATTACTTTCGCAACAATATCGACACTATCCTACTGCGCGCCAAAGAAGACGTGATTGCGGAAGTCGGCATTTCGTTTTTGTTAGCAGGCTTGGACCATGATCCGGTCGTAAAGAAAACCCGCCAAGCCATTCGTCACGCAATCAACGCAGAAAAAGGGATGATTCCGTCGGTCGACGGTAACTTTGATCTCAAGTACGGCGAACACCGTAACGTACTAGCCATCATGCTGCTCGATTGGAAAGGGGTACATAAAGCGCCAACTTATCAAGAGCACCCAGAGGCTTTTAAATCGATACCTTACGGCTTAATGCCCAAGCCTTAGAAATAACAAAACCCGCCATTTAGGCGGGTTTTTAGTGTGTATCTTCAATCTAAATTAGAGAGAGATAAAAATGCCCGCTAAGCACGCACTCATCAGGTTAGCGAGTGTACCAGCAGCAACCGCTTTTAGGCCTAGACTTGCAACATCTTTGCGGCGCTCAGGTGCCATCACGCCGATAGAACCCAACTGAATCGCAATTGAGCCAATGTTCGCAAAACCACACAACGCAAAAGTGATAATAATTTGAGTATGCTCAGACAGTGTCGCTTTGTGCTGCACAAAATCGATAAACGCAACAAACTCATTCATCACCACTTTCTGACCAATGTATGAACCCGCAGCTAGAATTTCGTGGCTTGGCACACCAATCAACCACGCTAGAGGTGCAAACAAATAACCAAAAATCGCTTGTAGCGTTACGCCAGAGAAACCAAGTATCTCGCCCAAGTTTTCTAGCCCCGTGTTCACCATCGCGATAACACTCACGAAAGCGATAAGCATGGTACCAACAGCAACGGCAACTTTCATACCGCCCATGGCACCGCTTGCTAGCGCATCAATAACGTTACTTTCTTCTGATTTATCTAGCTCAATATTGTTGTAATCGCTTGGCGTTTGACGCTCAGGAACGATGATTTTTGCCATCATCAAACTACCTGGTGCTGCCATAAAGCTTGCCGCGATCAAGTATTTGAGGTCGACACCCAAACCAGCATAACCACCAAGCACACTGCCCGCCACTGAAGCCATACCACCAGCCATCACGGCAAACAGTTCAGAGCGAGTCATGTTAGAAAGAAATGGACGAATAAGAAGTGGTGACTCGCCTTGAGATAAGAAAATGTTCCCTGTTGCAACCAAAGACTCTGCTTTACTCGTACCCAAGAACTTCTGGATAGCGCCGCCAATAAATTGAATCACTTTTTGCATAATGCCCAAATAGTAAAGGGCGGAGATAAGAGCACTGAAGAAGATGATGATAGGAAGGACACGGATAGCGAAGATAAAGCCAGAAGAAGCGAGGTCACCAAAGAGGAATTTAATCCCTTCATCAGCAAAGCTGAGTAGCCCCGCGACACCATTACTTAAACTCGCCAGCGCCGCTTGACCCAACGGGAAATAGAGCACCAAAGCAGCAAACCCCATTTGTAGCATCAAGGCGCGAGATACAGTTTTCCAATTAATGGAAGAACGACCCTCAGAAAGTAGGAAAGCACAACCTAGCAGTGCAACAATACCAAATAGACTAAATAGAACACTCATGAGCTGGACCTACTAAACGTTGAAAAAGAAAAAAGAGCCAAAGGAATTGGCAGAAGAAAGGGACAACGCAGCGAGTGATAACTCACTTTTAGATCCAGAATGTAGACAGAACGAATAGTTCGACATCTTATTTTTACCTTATACAAGCAATTGAACGTAGCTGGTCCGGTCCGTGGGGTCATTCACTGCTGGCGAGCATGTTGCTTGGCCTGCTCCATGTGACGGCTTGTATGGGTAAGGGTCCTGAACAACTAAACCCTAATTCCCGCTTAAACGGGACGCAAGTATAGCCAACAAAAAGAGATATTCATCACATTTATTTACGCAAACGTTCAAGCGTTCAAAATTTAGGCAAAAGTACTCTTTTGTCGTCATACCATTAATAAAAGTAAGGGCATAAGGATAGGCGTTGATGGTAAAAAACATAAAAGTGACCAATAAATATGCAATCAAACTCGAAAGAGCCAAAATTCGTCATTTTGCTCTCGCCAACAGGTGGATTTTGGTTATAATTCGCGTTGCTTCTTTCGAGGCCTCTGAGTATTCAGAGCATCATGATGCCGAGATGGTGAAATTGGTAGACACGCTAGCATGAGGTGCTAGTGCCTTTGGTGTGAGGGTTCGAGTCCCTCTCTCGGCACCATTATCCTTCTTCCCTAATTTTGTTCGAGTGTAATGCAAAGTTCTAAGCAGGCAAGACAGTCTACAGATGCTAACCAACTTCTGAGTGAGCTTGCGGTTCACGCTTTATTACACCTGCACTTTAAAATTCACGCGTCCTCGCATGGCCTCTCCCTTAAAGAACGTAATGACTTACTTCAGAAATGGCTGAAACCAAAACTGAAGAGTAATCGCTATAAGCTGATTAAAAAGCCGTTAAAATCTTTGACTCAGCAGGCAAAAGGTGAGAACGGAAATCTGGAAGAATTACTCGAGCGCTGCGTCGGTGCAGACAAACCCAGCAACCCTCAACCCGATCTAGATAGCTACTTGCTGCTGATCAACGAGATTGAGAAGAAACTGGGGACTACCGTGTTATTATCTCGACCGGAAGACGTCGACTTATCTCACGACCAACACGGCTGTTTGCTGTGTGTGCTTTCTGAGAACTTAAATCAGCACTTCGATGATAATAACGCCCTAATCGCTCCTATTTCGATGCTGTTCCGCGGACCAATGAGTCAACGCTCACTTTTCCTTGGCAGCATTTACGCCAGTGGTACCTTCAATTATGAAGTGCAGTATCAAGACGACCAGTTCGTTCGCATCACGTTAGAGTTGGCGTAACTGTAACGCTAAGAAATAAACAAATCGAAAAAGGCCGCGAAACTCGCGGCCTTTTGCTTATCTAGATTTAAACTTGAGTTAATCGATCTCTTTAAATCGAGCAGTAAAGTGGCGCAGCACTGGTGGCTCGTACTCGAAAGTGAGCCCTTTTAACTCATGTGCACGATTTTTCAGTTCGATAATCGCATCCGCAATGTAATCCATATGATCGTTTGTGTAGACACGACGTGGAATGGTCAAACGCATCAACTCAAGCTCTGACACTTTTTGTTTACCCGTTTCCGGATCTCGACCAAGCAGCAACGATCCTATCTCTACTGCTCGAATACCCGCTTCCAAGTACAAAGCATTACACAATACCTGCGCAGGAAACTGATCCGCTGGAATATGTGGCAAAATCTTAGCGGCATCCACAAACACCGCATGACCACCCGTTGGGTATTGAATCGGAATACCGCCTTCACGTAAGCGCTCACCTAAGTATTGAACTTGGCTAATTCTATAGTGAAGAAAATCCTCATCCGCGGCTTCATACAAACCGCGAGCGAGCGCTTCCATATCACGCCCAGCCATGCCGCCGTATGTTACAAATCCTTCCATGGGTACGCAGCGCGTCTGCACCGCCTGGAACAACTCCTTATGATCACGAATACAACACATGCCACCAATGTTTACCATCGGGTCTTTCTTAGCTGACATGGTGAGCATATCACCGTACTGGTACATCTCACGGATGATTTCCAGAATCGATTTATTCTCGTAACCCGCTTCACGCTGCTTGATAAAGTAGGCGTTCTCACAGTAACGAGCCGAGTCAATCACCACTGGAATATCGTACTTGGTTGCAATCTCGTACACACTGCGCATGTTTTCCATCGACACAGGCTGACCACCGGAGCTATTACAAGTAATCGTGGTGATAATTGCACAAATGTTATGCGAACCGTGCGCTTCAATTGTTGCCACCAGCTTATCGATATCAAAATTGCCCTTCCAATCATAAGGCGTAGTGGTGTCGAATGCTTCTTCCGTTACCACGTTAATCGCTTTACCGCCATTGAGTTCAATGTGACCCGCTGTGGTATCAAAATGGTAGTTCGAGATAAATACTGGCGTTTCGCCACCACGCACCTGACGCATACGCTCAATCAAAGCTGGGAACAAAATTTGCTCGGCACCACGCCCTTGGTGTGCAGGCACGGTGAGCTTATAACCGAAGAAGTGCTCCACTGCATCACACAGGTTGTAGTAATTTCGACTCCCCGCATAGGATTCATCCCCCATCATGATGCCAGCCCACTGATTATCACTCATGGCACCAGTGCCAGAGTCAGTCAGCAAATCGATATAAACATCATCACTACGAAGAAGAAATGGATTATAGCCCGCTTCTTTTAACGCGACTTCACGGTCTGCCAAAGTCGTCATTTTGATTGGCTCAACCATTTTGATACGGAAAGGTTCTGGAATACGTTTCATTGTTAATTTCCTTATACGCATTGCCCTACGCAGTTTCACGTAAGACTAAAAAACAAATAGATAGAATGCTTTTCAATGCGATTGCATTGAGGAAATCAACGAGAAGAGATTTTACTAAGAAGAGACAAGCAGTAGTCTAGGTTATACCAGAACGACAGCACCAAACGGCTATCGAGAATATCCTTTATTCTCATCGTCTTCGTCCTCCTGATAAAAATAAAAGGTCAGAAACCCCATGTCTCTGACCTTTTCAATATAGTGCAGTTTTCAATCAATTTTCAGTGAGGTCACCCTCATTTTAAGAAGGTCTCGCCCTTTTCATTCTGCGTTTGATATTACTTTCTTTGACTAGGTAATCGAAAAGTGGCGCGAATAAGTTAGCAAATAGAATCGCTAACATGATGCCTTCTGGATAAGCCGGGTTCAGCACTCGGATAAAAATCGTCATCACGCCGATTAATAGTCCGTATGCCCATTTCCCGTTATTGGTAAAAGCTGCCGAGACAGGGTCTGTCGCCATAAAGAAGGTACCAAACGCAACCCCACCAATCACGAAGTGCCAGTAGAACGGCATGGAGAACATGGGGTTAGAGTCTGAACCGATCGCATTCAATAGTAATGAAGCTCCGATTAAACCGACCAACACGCCCGCAACAATTCTCCACGATGCAATCTTCATAAAGATGAGAACCAAGCCTGTTAGTGCGATCAACAACGTGGAGACTTCACCCATCGAGCCTGGTAAATTACCAACAAAAGCATCTCCCCATGAAATTGTTTGTCCTGTCATATTATTTATCAAAGCACTTTGCCCGCCTTCATACCATTGACTAAGTGGAGTAGCGCCAGAGTAACCATCAGCCGCGACCCACACAGCACCACCGGACATGTTGGCAGGATAGGCAAAGTATAAGAACGCTCGCCCTGCTAAAGCTGGATTTAGGAAGTTTCGTCCAGTACCACCGAAAATCTCCTTCGCCACAACAATACCGAAAGTGATACCTAAAGCCGCTTGCCATAGTGGAATTGTCGGAGGAAGGATCAGCGCAAAGAGTATAGAGCTGACAAAAAAGCCTTCATTTACCTCATGCTTTCGCACAATAGCAAACAGAACTTCCCAGAAACCACCAACGATAAACACAGTCGCATAAACCGGGAGAAAGTAAGTAGCACCAAGCCACATTTTACTTCCCCACCCCGCTTGTGAAACCGCATCTAACGAGCCCCATACCCAACTCAGTTGCCATGAAGAAACAAGCGCTTGCTGAGCTAAGGCTTGCTCCATTCCATACAACAAGGCATCACTCGCTTGCTGGCCTATGTTGTACATACCCCAGAACATGGCAGGGAAGACCGCCAACCACACCATGATCATAATACGTTTTAAATCGATGCTATCTCGAACGTGAGTCATGCCCTGGTTTACCTTACCAGGCGTGTAAAAAATGGTTTCGACAGCTTCGAAAAGTGGGTAGAACTTGTGATACTTCCCACCTGGACCAAACTTAGGTGTCGCTTTCTCTAAGTAGTGTTTAAGGCTCATAACGCTCCTCCTTTATCTAAAAGATGGTACGCACATGTGTAAAAAGCGATCGTTTTTTAATCTCTTCGTCTTCCTTCTTCGTATTTCACCTTGTTCGCCACTCTTCTGTCTCCTCTTTAAATCCGGCGAACAGTTTTATCCAACGAAAAAGGGACCGCTCATGGACACACTCGCCATTGACCTAGCTAGATTCCAATTTGCCTTTACTGTCTCTTTCCACATTATTTTTCCAGCTTTTACGATTGGTTTGGCAAGTTATCTCGCTGTATTAGAGGGCTTGTACTTAAAAACGGGCAACAAACAGTACATGCAAATCTATAAGTACTGGCTCAAAATCTTTGCCATCAGTTTTGGTATGGGTGTGGTGAGTGGCATCGTGTTGAGCTATCAATTCGGTACTAACTGGAGCGTGTTTGCCGACAAAACAGGCCCAATCCTGGGCCCGCTAATGGGTTATGAAGTTTTTACTGCGTTTTTCCTCGAAGCGGGGTTTTTAGGCGTGATGCTTTTCGGTATGGATAAGGTGGGTAAGAAGCTTCACTTCGCCGCGACTTGTATTGTTGCATTCGGGACGTTTTTGTCTGCGTTTTGGATACTTTCGGTTAATAGTTGGATGCAAACACCAGCGGGCTACAGTATCAACGAAGCAGGACAGTTTATCCCAGAAGACTGGTGGGCGATTGTCTTCAACCCTTCCTTCCCTTACCGGCTCGTTCATATGTTGCTCGCCGCTTACCTTACTACTGCCTTTGTTGTAGCCGGCGTTGCCGCTTATCACTTACTAAAAGCAAACCATAACCCTCTAGCCAGAATTATGTTCTCGATGGCAATGTGGATGGCTGCCATCGTGACACCAATTCAAATCGTTGCTGGAGACATGCATGGTTTAAACACCCTTGAACATCAACCCGCCAAAGTCGCTGCGATGGAAGGGCACTATGAGTCTCACCAAGGCGCGCCATTGATCCTCTTCGGTATCCCTAACGATGAAGAAAAACGCATGGAATACGCACTGGAAATCCCCAAACTCGGTAGTTTGATCTTAACTCATGACCTCAACGGTGAAGTGAAGGGATTAGATGCTTTTCCAGAGGAGGAACACCCTCCTGTCTCTATCGTTTTCTGGTCTTTCCGAGTAATGGTCGCGCTTGGTTTTGGCATGCTTGTTATTGGTTTGTGGAGCCTATGGCTAAGAAAACGTCGCAAACTTTTTGATTCAAGGGCACTTCAACGTATTTGTGTCCTGTTTGCCCCTGCGGGGTTCATTGCAGTTTTAGCAGGCTGGGTAACCACCGAAGTCGGTCGCCAGCCTTACACCGTATACGGTCTTTTAGCCACAGCCAATTCGGCATCGCCTATTGATGCCGCCGCGGTGAGCGTCTCCCTGACGGCGTTCATCGTGGTTTACTTTGTGGTTTTTGGAGCTGGCTTCTTCTATCTCCTACGTTTGATGCGCAAGTCTCCAACTCGATATGAAGAAGGTCTAGATAGCCGACTTCCTGATGGCACGAAAACCGATGCCATCACACATTCTAACCATCTAACCTAGGAGCTTACTCATGGATTACGCATTAATTTGGTACGCTTTGATTGGGCTCGCTGTTCTGATTTATGTCGTGTTAGATGGCTTTGATCTCGGTATTGGTATCCTATTCCTCAGCGCTAATGATGATGAAGAGCGCGACATGATGATGAACAGCATCGCTCCTGTTTGGGATGGGAATGAAACTTGGCTAGTTCTTGGCGGAGGTGGGCTTTTTGCCGTGTTCCCCCTCGCCTACGCGGTCATTATGCCAGCACTCTATGCTCCTCTGATTTTAATGCTGCTCGGGTTAATTCTGCGCGGGGTTTCTTTTGAGTATCGCTTCCGAACACAACGCGGAAAGTTTTTATGGGATAGCGCTTTTTTCATTGGTTCACTCACCGCGGCATTGATGCAAGGCATTATGCTCGGAACCCTGCTCCAAGGTATAGAGGTTAGTGAACGAGCATACGCAGGTGGATGGTTTGATTGGCTTTCGCCATTTAGCGTATTTTGTGGCTTGGCGCTTGTTTGTGCTTATATTCTGCTCGGTTCATGCTGGTTATTAATCAAGCTTCCAGAAGAGCTGATGGGGCGCTATTACGTGGTCGCGCGACGATGGGGACTAGCGATGGTAGCCTGTATATTCATCGCCAGTTTGTGGCTGCCATTGAGCCAAAATATCGTATTTGAACGTTGGTTCTCATTACCAAACTCGCTACTGTTTTTCATTTTACCAATTATTGCAGCGGCACTTATTTGGCAGTTATTCAAAGCCTTACTCGACCACAAAGCCGTCCGAGCCTACGTTCTTGCGATCGGCCTGTTTCTTGTGTCCGCGATGGGTTTCGGTGTCAGTACATTCCCTTACTTGGTCCCATTCGCACTCACTTATCAAGACGTCGCCGCGCCAGACAAAAGTTTGGCATTTTTACTTGCCGGTGCGGTGGTATTACTTCCTCTGATCATAGCCTACACGGCTTATTCGTACTGGGTGTTCCGCGGCAAGATGAAACGTGGAGAAGGATATCACTGATGAAACTAAAGCCCATTTTGTGGTTCATTGGCATTTGGCTGGCAAGCGTGGTCGCCTTGTTTATCATCAGTTCGTTGATACGAACTGTGATATTGTAGGCCCAGAGTCTACTGCACCACATCTGAAGCCATTGAGGTCTATACTCAAGCAAGAGTAAAACAACGGAGTGTTTTTATGACCTTAAAGCGGTTTCTGGTAACTTTGATTCCTTTGACGGTTCCACTGTTTTCACCAAATGCATTGGCCGTAGACAAGCAGATGTCATCCGCCATGAAAAGTAAAATGCGGTCTATTTGCTCCGCAACAAACGAACAGAGCCATTGGCAACTTGCTGAGGCAACTCCTGACGCCAGACGTTCACTTAACATGGTGCTTTATCAAATGAATGCCGATGATAAATTGAGAGCAATTCATGAGGTGAGAACGAAAATAGTCGGCGGCACCCATTATGCGTTTGAGTTCGAGTTGCAAGATGGTAAAGTCTGGAATGCAATTGTATTGCACAGTGCCCGAGGCGATTACATGATAGAAAGACACGCCAAGAAAGGGGAACTCTGCCCTAAATAGCAATAGACACTACAACTTTACAGCCGACACAATAAAGTCGACTGATTCAGTCGCCTTTATTGTTGGTATGTTTAGGTATCGCTTCAAAAGCTTGGGAAAAGTAATAGCTTTCAACCTGAGGCCTAACTAAATCACAAGCTAACCCAAGGTCATCATTTTTTGTGAAAGGTAAATGTTCTGACACTAATTCCTGGGAATCTTTGTCCACGGTCTGGAAAGATTCAACAATTCTAAGTGGCCAGTAAGCTTTATTCTCAGTAACAAGAAAAAAGTAATATTGGAGCTGCTCTCCATGAGTCACGGCATTGTTAATTTCACTTCTAATTTTAACCACTTCGATTTTGCTACCAACACAAGTGAAGTCATATGCATCAGTAATTTCCGCTCCCTTCGCGCCCGGAGTATATACCATATAATCCGATTCAAACTTATTATCAGTCAACAAATAACCATCGTCGACACTAGTTAACTGAAAGGAAAATGCAGGGTAATGTACTATCAAACAAGCTCCAAAAGCCCTACTTAAAAATTTCTTTGAAAATACCTTTTTTATACAGTTCGGTAAATATCTCATGTCGTTGTCCATATGAATCTGTATTTTTATTAATAACCCTAGTAATACTATCAGTCACCGTTCTAGATGCTCCCTTATCGGCTTTTAAATATAGTTTATTCTTCAGCCAAAAAATCATAGCAGTCCTGATGGCATATTTAGGTTGAGCAACTAACTGGGGCGAAGAAGAGAAACTCGTATTTTCATTCCAAATATTTGCGTGTATGCTTTCTGTCGCTAAATAGTTTCCTTTCCCTGTTAACTGTATCATTCCTCTACCGTGATATTTCCATCCATCTCCGGTACTTGCATCACCATTGCCTATTTTCATGGCATAGGCATTATTTGCTATCGCTTCTTGGTTTGCTTTTTGATTGATGGCATTTTTTCTCCCGTGCTTTTCAGCTAACGCCGGCCTATTCCGATAGACTCTGAAAGTGCTTTTCAATCCTTGAACTGAATAATTCAGGTTTTCCTCTATTCTCATTCCAGGACCAACCTCTTTTGCTAATTGAGCGACAAAGTGTGACAGTCTCAGTTCACTGTCTAACTTACATTCAGAGATCTTCATAGAAAGTTCTTTGCTTATAATCACTAAATAGTCTTCTGAAACTTTAGTTTCATTCTTCCATACTTTTCTAAGGTGCTGTTTTGTAATCATAGTCCCTCCATCTGATGAAGATTAAAACTGAAAGAACAAAAAATCACCTATAAAATTTGAAGTTGACATTGTATTACGACACTTTAAAACCATTTCTTACATGCTAATTACATTATTGTGCGGCAAATAACATACCAGTCAATATTCTAGAAAAGCATTCTTTTCGCTCATATATTTTAACATGGCTTTTTACTGTTAAACCGTCTCGGTTTTCGCCTCTATCTTCTCATTCACTTTATCGCAAATGTACTCTCCAATAGGCATTGCAGATGTCGCTGCAGGAGAGGGGGCGTTGCAAACGTGTAAGCTTCTTGCGCTCTCGGCAAACAAGAAGTCATGAACCAAGGTTCCGTCGGATAACACTGCTTGCGCACGAATACCCGCAGGATATGGTTTGAGATCTTCTACCTTGATGCTTGGGCAATATTTGTTGACCAACTTGAGATAGCCCGGCTTCCACCACGAGTTCTTAAACTCAGCCAATCCGGTTTTTAGATGCTTTTGTGTCACCTTCCAAAAGCCGGAGAAACTGAGCATTTGCATGGTATCTTGCAAGCTGAAGTTAACCTTGTCATACCCTTCTCGCTTCCAGCCTTGCACCGCATTTGGACCTACGGTCACACTGCCATCAATCATGCGAGTCAGATGGACGCCCAAGAATGGCAAGTCAGGGTCGGGAATTGGATAAATAAGATGATTCACCACTTGGTCGTGTTTGCTATCTAAGCGGTAGTATTCACCACGATAAGGGATGACCTGAAAGTCAGTTGGAATACCCATCATCTTAGTCATGCGATCCGCCATCAAGCCGCTGCAAGTAACCAAGAACTTGGTATTAAGTTGCATGGTTTGCCCGTCTGAAATGCAGGTCAGTTGAACTTCTTCATCCTTCTCTTCGGCAGCCACCACTTTGGTTCTCAGACTGATTTGACCGCCAAGCTTTTTAAACTCTTCCGCCATCTGCTCTGTGACCAAACGATAATCGACAATACTGGTGGTTTTGACATAAATCGCACCCAAGCCTGTGATGTTTGGCTCAGCCAGCTTGAGTTGGACTTCATCGAGTAGCTTTACGTCGATGCCGTTGACATGGCAGCGCTCATAGAGGGCATTCATGCGTTCGATTTCTTGCTCATTGGTCGCAACCAGTAACTTGCCACAGTTCTCCACCGGAATATCGTGCTCGGCACAAAACGAAATGGTTCGCTCTACCCCACGCTTACAAAAATCCGCTTTTAAGCTGCCCGGTGCGTAGTACACCCCGGCATGAATCACGCCGCTATTGTGTCCGGTTTGGTGCTGGGCAAAACCGGACTCTTTCTCAACCAATAAAATGGATTTGTCTGGATGACGTTGCTGTAGTTGCCATGCTGTCGACACACCAACGATACCGCCACCAACAATGATGTAGTCATAGACTGATTTCATACGACCTCTTATAAAACCGATAGTTGAGATTGTTGCAATTTGAACTTGCGACCACTGTAAATGAACACCGCGACAAATACCGCACAGCTTGCCACACGAACCAACATTGGGATGTCGTGCCAAACCAGCAATGTACCCACCACTAACAACAAGAGACGCGTCAGAATGTTTAGAGGACCTTCCAAGTAGCCTTCAATCGCACCAATCAATGCATAGGTACCGATGATGGCAAAGAAGCCTACGGTAATTACCGACGTCACATCCCAACTGACCAAGCCTGTATAGGCAATAAGTAGCGGTACAAGATACAAACCTTTGGCGATTTTCCACGCCATCAAACCAGTGCGCATCGGTGGTGTTTTGGCGATGGTTGCTGCTGCAAAAGCGGTCAAACACACTGGTGGCGTAACGTTACTGTCTTGCGATAACCAGAAGATGATGAGGTGAGCAGCCAGCAATGCCAAGCCTACCGCTTCCATACCCAGGCTTTGCTCTAGTAGGGTTTCCATAAAGTCCGCAGGTACTAGCGCCACCATTTCTTTCGCGGTTTCCAACGCCATTGGTGCATTAAGCAGTTCCAACTTTTCTGGCGCCGCCAACATGAAGATAGCTTTTGCTTGTTCAGGCAATTGACCCGACACCATCAATTCAAGCAATTGGTTTTCGGCAATTAACTTGTAAAGTGCAGGGGCAGACAGAGTACCCAATACAATATACGCCGCTGTCACAGGTAAACCCATACCCAAAACAAGAGAAGCGAGCGCAATCAGAACGATCATGATGAACAAGTCGCCATTCGCCCAACCGTCGATCATCAGTGAGAACGTGTTGCCGATGCCTGTTGTACTGATCACGTTGATCACCAAACCAATACCCACCAGCAATACGGCTGTTGTCGCCATGTTCTTCGCACCTTGCGATAGCGCTTCGATGATCGCTTTTGGTCCCATCTTGTGATCTTTCGAGAACCAAGAAGCCACCACTACTGAAATGATCGACAAGCCCGCAGCGTAAGTTGGCGTAAAGCCTTGAACCAACAAAGTAACCAAAACCGCCAGAGGGATAAGGTTGTGCCAACCGCTGATTAACACTTTTAATAGAGATTCATCGCTGGTCGTGATTTTTTGAACGCCGCTGCGTTTGGCTTCAATACGCACAAAGAACGCAACAGACAAGAAATAGATAAGGGCCGGAATGAAAGAAACAGCAATGATATCAACATACGGAATTTGCGTGTAAGACGCCATGATGAAAGCACCCGCGCCCATCACTGGCGGCATCAACTGACCACCTGTCGATGCCGCAGCTTCAACCCCCGCCGCGAAGCGCGAAGGAAAACCTGCTTTTTGCATCAAAGGAATACTGATAACACCGGTTGAAACCGTATTTGCCACACTAGATCCAGATACTGAGCCCATCAATCCCGAGCCAATCACTGCGATAAAACCGGGACCACCGATGATTTTACCAGCCGCAGCACGTGCCACATTGATGATGTAATCACCGACACCAGAGCGCACAAGAAACGCACCAAACAGAATGAACATGAATACGAAAGTCCAACTGATGCGCGAGATAGAGCCAAACATGCCCTCAGAAGAATAGAAGCTGCGGTAGAGCAAGGTTTCCATACTCAAACCCGGGAAGTGGAAAATACCTGTCGCCCATTTACCCCAAAGCACAACGTAGCTTAAACACACCACAATCAGCACTGGAATAAACCAGCCCATGGTGCGTCGAATCAGTTCGATAACAATCAAAATTGCCATGATGGCGAAGACCCAATCGCTGGTCACGAACTTCACACCGCGTTCATATAGCGCATCTTCGGCATAGGGAATGTAGAGCAAACACGCGACCGCGCCCATGGCAATCAACACATCGATGCCGAGTGCAATCTTACTCTGCTTGAGAGAGATATGAGCCGGATACCAAAGCGCACAAATCACCGCAAAGCCAGCAAAGTGGGTCGCGGAAATCCATAACTCTGGTAACGTCGATAAGGTATTAAACCAAATGTGCAAAGCAGACAACACCACGCCAAACACTGTGATTGTGGTGGTTACCCACGGAAAATCAGTGCGCGTGGGCAGCTCAAACTTCTGCAATTCCTTTTCTATTGAGTCGCTCATCTCATACTCCAAGCTCTGGCGGCTTTTTCCATCTTAGAAATCGGTAGGGATAAAATTCCCCGAGCCAAAACTCGGGGCGAAGTTGGCGTTATTTCGCCATTAGGTCTGATGGGATTTCGATGCCCATTTCTTTGTAGTAACGCACCGCACCTGGATGAAGAGGCACTGGCAAGCCAGCGATCGCTTTCTCAATCGCCATTGCTTTTGTTGCTTTGTGGATGCCTTGTAGGAAAGGCAGGTTCTCGTAGATCGCTTTGGTTAGCTGGTAAACGTCTTCTTCCGAGATATCTTCACGAACTGCCAAGAAGTTAGGCTGTGCAATGGTAGTGATCGGCTTATCTAGACCCGGGTACGTGTTCGCTGGGATCTCGTACTTCGTCCATAGGTTGTAATTGCCGTTCGCCTCTTTGATTTGTTCGTCAGTAAACGAAAGAATCGAAATGTCTTTACCCAACGCAGCAAAAGCTTGAGTGACCGCACCAACAGGTACACCCGCAGGCGTGTTCATGCCGTCAATGGTGCCGTTTTGAAGTGCGCTCGCACTGCCGCCGTAACCCATGTAAGCAAGATTGAATTTATCAGGGTCGACCTTCAGACCTTTCATGATTTGGCGACCAGAGTTCTCAGTACCTGAGTTCTTCTTACCGATAGAGAACTTCTTGCCATCTAGGTTGTTCAGATCAGTCACTGTGCCCGTTTTTGCTAGGTCAGAGCGAACAATAAAGTGCTCAACGTTTTGCCACAGCATAGAGACTGAACGCAGTTGTTCTTGACGACCGCTCTTCTCATAAGGACCTTCACCAGACCAAGCCCACGCACCATAAAGACCTTGTAGAATCGCGAACTGTGCTTCGTTTTCGTTCAGCAGTTTGACGTTTTCACCAGAGCCCGCAGAGCTGATTGCAGAAAGGGAGAAGTGGTGCTTTGGTGCCAATTTCACTTTGCTTAACGTCGCCAACGCTACGCCCACAGGGTAGTAAGTACCACCTGTCGATGCCGTTGCAAGAATATAGCTACGATCTTCTGCCGCAGCGTTAGCAGCAATACCAAAAGAAGTCACAGCGACAGCCAAAGCTTTTACCAGCTTATTCATTTTCATTATTACTCTCCGTGTAGTCGTTTCACGATTGGGGATTTACATCATGTTAAATCTTTATTAACAACATATTCCCTAGAGCAATTGAAATGCCAACTTTTAACCCTTTGTATTTATTGAACTAAGTACTGAAAGACATCAAAAATGAGCAAAATCATGCTGATTTGATAGCAAAGTAATGAGCAAGATCTTGCTCATTGAAGAGGAGAAGGTTGCACGCCTAGATCGCAAAAGGTTAATAAAATGTGACCAAGACAAAATAAATGCACGATTCACTAATAAGCAATATTTTGCCGATGCAATTTTGGATTGAATTGCAACTAATGAGCATCTTAACAATAAGAAGAAAAAGCGCATCATTCTAAACTGCTCAATTTATCAGCTGAGGTTTATAGCCTAAACGACTACAAATAGCACAAAAATACAGCAAAGAAAGCCATGTTACAAAAATGAAAAGTCATTTATTCTAATTTTTAATTTAAAAAGCAGCTCGATCCACCAGTTCAGAAATAGACATTGACCGTATCAACTTATTTTCTACTTCGGGGTTGTGCCAATGGCCCTATGTTCGTTAGTGTAACAACACACCAAGGCAAACGTATTCCTTGGTATTTTTTCGTCTTTAAGGATCACCCATGTCAGCAACTGCGCAATTACAATTCGCTTTAAAACGCCCATCTGGCGTTGCTGCTGCGATCCTCCTGCTCTCTCTGGAACTGATTCAGAGCTGACAGGCTATATCTAAACTTTCTGTCAGCTTGAGAAGAAGCTGACGGGAACACCACATACTCCTCCCATTCCTTTCAGTTTCTTCCAAGCGAAACATAAGAGGAATAACAATGTTAAGCGCACGCAATATCGCCGCTTTGGGCTTCATGACTTTCGCCATGTACTTAGGCGCGGGTAACCTGATCTTCCCTCCATTTTTGGGTTACCAAGCAGGTGAAAACTTTCTGAGCGGGATGTCTGGCTTCCTCTTGACGGGTGTAGGTCTGCCTGCGATGGCACTAGTGATGGTGGCTATCGTAAACGGTTCAGATAAATTAACCGCTGCCCTACCTAAACCTTTGGCGACCAGTTTCTGGGTGATGGTGTTTATCGTGATTGGCCCTGCGTTCGTGATTCCACGTGCAATTACCGTGGCTTACCAATTCAGCTTTGCGCCAATGTTTGGTGATGCAGCTTTGGTGCCTTTCACTATTGCCTTCTGTGCTATCACCATTCTATTTGCCCTATATCCGGGTAAATTGGTCGACAACCTAGGCAAGATCTTAACGCCTGCCTTGATGGCAATCTTGATCATCATGTCTGTGACGGCTTTGGTTTCTCCTGCAGGTGAGCTAACTGCCGCAACGGGACCATACCTATCTGGCGCATTTGCTGAAGGCTTGACCCAAGGCTACATGACCATGGATGCGCTAGGTTCTATCGGTTTTGGTTGGATTATCTTCCGCGCGATTCGCAGCATGGGTGTGGATTGCCCGAAAGCCACCGCAAAATACACGCTAATCGCAGCTTTGATGTACGCGGTTGCCATGGCGTTTGTTTACATCTCATTGGCTTACATTGGCTCGACAAGCTCATACTTGGGTTCTGAGTTCAGCAATGGTGGCGACATTTTAACGGCATTCACCTTCAGCCACTTCGGCGCATTTGGTTCACTATTACTAGGTGCCGTGATGGTATTAGCGTGTTTGACTACTGCTATCGGCGTAACCACCGCAGGCAGTGAGTTTTACGACAACACCTTCAGCAAAGTGAACTACAAAGGCTGCGTTATCACGACCATGGTATTGGCAGGTTTAATCGCCAACGTAGGTCTGGAGCAACTATTAGCTATCACATTACCAGCGGTTGTGGCGCTTCACCCAGTCGCGATTGCGTTGATGATCATGGCACCAGTGCGCAACAAGATGTCGCAAATCATGGTCGTCGCAACCGCATTCACTGCTCTAACGTTTGGTTGTGTTGATGCGCTGCACATCCTAGGTTACATGCCAAGTTCCACTGATGAGTGGATGGGTAATTACATGCCTCTGTACAATGACTTTGCTAGCTGGATTATGCCTAGCGTATTTATGATGATTGTTGGTCTGCTGTTTACGACGAAAACCAACCAAACCGAACAATTCGAGCTGGTGAATGAATAGCCGTTTAACATAAGACATCGCTCAATAAGTGCGTTACTATGTAGCTCGCTTATTGATATCAGGCAAAGGAGTTGCCTGAATGAAAGATTGATATGGGTCGCCTATGGATAATCAGTATCTAGACATCAGAACACTGAACTTTATCGTTATTCTGTTCTCTTGCATTTACTCTATTAGTCTGCTTTGTTATCAATACACTCAGGGTAGAGTCAAAGGCTTAAAAACCTTCTCGATATCACTACTGTTTATTGGTTTAGGCCCTTTTTTACTTGGCTTTAGAGGCTCTGCGCCAGACTGGCTGACCATCGTCATAGCCAACACTCTCATATTAGTCGGCTTCTTGCTTACGCTATATAGCGTAAGCATTTTTCGTCAATATCCTTTAAAATTGGCTCACTGTCTTACCTTGTTAACACCTGTTTTCAGTGGTTCATTTTACTATTTCACCTTCCATGACCCTTCTATCAAAAGCCGCATTATTTATCTGAGCATGTATATTTGTATCGTCACCTTCTTTAGTGGTGTCGCCATGCTTAAAGGTACCCAAAAGGACTTAAAGCTCCCTGTTAAAGCAATGGCTTACTCTTTCTTTGGATTTAGTTTTTTTATGGGATTTAGGTCGCTTTGGAGTACTTTTTCAGGTGAGTTACCAAGTTTTATGGTCGCAGGCCTTATCCATCAGCTGACTTTCTTATTTAGCATCTGCCTGATCGTTGCTTTGAGCTTTAGTATGCTGTGGTTAATTAACGGACGCTTGGTGCAATCCATTAATGATCTCTCTCATTTAGATGCACTCACAGGGCTATATAATCGTCGAGCCATGGAAGAAATCGTTCCAAACTTGGTTAGTAAAGCGTATAAAAAAAGCCAAGCAATCAGCATTATTATGACTGATGTCGACAAGTTCAAAGCGATTAATGATCACTATGGTCACACGGTTGGCGACTCCGTCATGGCAACGATCTCCACTATTTTTAAAAAGCATCTTCCTGAGTCAGCCTGCATTGTGCGATTTGGTGGTGACGAGTTCATGATTGTTTTGCTCGAAAAAGCACAGCAAGCCAAAATTTTCGCAGAGCAAATTCGCCTTGCGGTCGAAACTGAAACCGCTTTGCAATCATTTAAAACTGAAGTGACCATGAGCTTTGGTATCAGTCAGTTATCTGAGGGGCAATCACTTCAAGAGGCGCTTGCTGAAGCAGACGAAGCGCTATATAGCTCTAAACATACTGGAAGGAACCTCGTTACCTTGTTTGGAGAAGGGAAAGACCTAAATTATAAGTTTGTCCCAGCTCCAGCCAAAAGCGCATAACGTGTTTGTTATGACAGTAATTTCGAATTAGCTAGAAATCGCACTAAGTATAGTCGGAGCGATTCAAACCAAACTTCTGCATCTTTTGGTTAAGGGTTCGACGTGGTAAATCCAACTCCTGCATCACCTCATTGATGCGTCCATGATGCCTAACTAAAGAATCATGTAGCACCTTACGTTCAAAGTTATGTAGCTGAATCGCCAACGGCACGCCTGCATGCGTCTCTTCGGTTGTTGAGGATGGTCGACTGGACAGAATTTCCATCACGGAGACGGTTTCATCCAATGCAAAACGCATCGCTACATTCCTAAGCTCACGTACGTTACCGGGCCAAGAGTAAGCAAGAACGGCCTTTCTATCGGCTTCACTCAGCGGACGACTCTCAGGATTACTTTTCAGAGCAAAGTGTTCGAACAAGATCAACGCATCTTCTTCTCGCTCACGTAGCGGTGGCAAATAGATCTGCGCCACATTAAGACGATAGTACAAATCCTGACGAAACTCGTCATGATCATTGAGATCTTCTTTCGCGGCGGCGATCACTCTTAAATCAACCGAGATCTGTTGGTTACCCCCAACGCGCTCAACCGTATGTTCCTGTAATGAACGCAAGACTTTCACCTGCATGGACAGCGGCATACTCTCGATTTCATCAAAGAATAAGGTGCCTTTATCCGCGTATTCCAACTTACCAATGCGCTTTTTACCCGCTCCGGTAAATGCCCCCGCTTCGTGCCCAAACAGCTCACTTTCAAACAAGTTCTCAGGAATAGCGCCACAGTTGATTGGCACAAAATGATGGGATCTACGTTGGCTTTCATTATGCAAACTGGTCGCCACCAGCTCTTTACCACAACCTGTTTCACCGTAAATGATCACATTGGTATCAATGCGCGCTAACTTGGCAACTTGTTCTCTAAGCTGTCGCATTACTCGGCTTCGCCCAATCAACACTTCTTCTAAGCCGCTAACGCTAGAAAGGTACTCTTGACGATCTTGAGTAGACGTTTGTGCGCGATAACTCTCGACCGCTTCGGTCACACGTTGAGATAAGCGCTCAGGTTGGAAAGGTTTCTCGATAAAATCGAACGCACCGTTTTGTAACGCCCCGACAGCCATGTCAACGTCACCATGTCCGGTGATCAAGATAACCGGCGTTGGAATGTGATTGGCAATCAGGCTTTCTAGTATCGACAAACCATCGGTGTCCGGCAGGCGAACATCACTGACAATCGCATCAAATTCTTGGCTAAGAATGGCCGCTTTCCCCTCTTCTCCTAAACTGAATGCGGTCACGTCGAACCCCGCCAGTTGCAGCCACTGACTGGTAGCCTGACGAACAATGTCATCGTCTTCGATAAGTGCAATTTTAGGGGTGTCGTCAAAAGCCATGAGTTACTACCGTAGGTGGAATAGAAATCGCTCTTTGCTAACGGTAGCAAAAACCACTGAGGAGAAAAGGAGCTAGATCTCACTTCTTGCTTACAAGTCTTTAACATCCAACCAGTTAGGCGCACTCTTTAATGACTCTCGGTGAGAACGCACTAGCTGAACGGAGTCAGTATGCAGCGCAAAAGGAATGGCAAAACGTGGCTTGTGGTCGTAATTGCAGCAGTGCTGATGTTGTCTTGTTATAGCGCCAGCAGAGAGGTTGCTCGTCAATGGTTGAGCGTACAAACTCAAACCGAAGCTCAACAAAAACTGCTCGACTATATCGGTGAAGTTCGCCGTGCACTCAAACGCTTCTATCACTTGCCTTACCTTGTCACCAATAACCCGGAAACCATCGCGTTTGTGAAAGGAAACCGGACTTATTACGAACCGTTGCAAACCCAACTGACTCAGCTAGATAAAGCCGCCAATACGGAAGGTTGGCTAATCCTGTCTAACTCTGGCGAAGTATTGGTCTCGAGTTTAATCGAAGAGCGCTTTAGCCTATCTGACCGAAAAGCCATTGTGGAACAAATTCACAATCAAGGCGGCGGTGTTTCCTTGGTGAACAAAACCAAAGGTTCGAGCCCGTTGTATTACCTTGCAGCTCCTATCTACGACGGTCTGGATATCGCAGGCATTGTGGTGGTGCAGATCAACCTCAGCTTGTTGACCGAACAGACCATTACTAGCCAAGACATCATTACGTTGCAAAATCGCCAGCAACGCTTTTTCCTATCAAGCAGCTCGCTTTATAACGCAGACTGGTTTAACGAACCGAGCAACACCGTTCAGTTAGAAACGCAGCGCTTATACGACAACACCAATATCAGTGTGTGGACGCTCAATCAGCAACGCTATTTTGCGCACACCGTTAAATTGGATGATTTGAATTGGTACGTCAGCTACCTCACCCCTTCTAAGCCGATTCAACAAACCATCAACGTGATTGGTTGGAGCGTAGCGGCGCTGCTCTTGTTGGTTGTATTACTCGTCATCATTGGTCTACAACGTCGACAAAAGCACATCAATCAACAACGAATTCAAGCCCTGTTGGAAGAGTCTCAACGCCGCTTGAAACAGATGATCAATAAAACCCACGTTGGTTTGCTATTGATTGATGAACAAGGGCAACTGTTCGATCTCAACCCAATGGCGAAGCGTTTGTTCTGTTTACCAGAAAGCGTCAATCGACATGCTTTTGCTTGGGAGTTATTCGACGCAGGCAATCCCAATTCCACCACACTTAAGTTGCTCAAGGATTTACCTAAACATAAAGAGCTCGCAGAGATCAGCACGGTCGAAACCATTGCCAGACGCAGTGACGGAAGCGTCTTCCCTGTCTTGTTCTCGCTAACCAGTTTCCCTTGGCATGGCGAGCAGTATTTCCTTGCGACGATCATCGACATCAGCAAGCGGAAAAAAGCCGAGCAATCACTGCAACAGGTCAACCAAGAACTGGCGCAGCGGGTAGAAGAGCGTACTCAAGCGCTAAAAGAAGCACAAAGCCAATTAATTGAATCGAGCAAAATGGCCGCTTTGGGTCGCATGTCGAGCGCGATCACTCATGAGCTCAATCAGCCACTGACAGGCTTGCGTACCCTGCTCACTACAAACGAACTGTTAGCAGAACGTGGCGAAACCGAGATGATGAAAGCCAACAATGTATTGGTGCAGAAGCTGATTGATCGCATGGCAAGCATGACCAGTCAGTTAAAGACGTTCGCCTACAACAAACCAGAAAGCCTACAGGCGATTTCTCTTACCTCCGCACTCGAAGAGACCTTACGCGTTTATCAATCCCAATTAGACAAGGTGGATGTGCGTGTGCGCGTTCCTCATGATTTACCTAATATCATGGGTGAAGAACAACGACTGCTTCAGGTGCTCGGTAATCTTGTCTCGAATGCGCTAGACGCAATGAACAATACCACCAACCCGCAGCTCAGCTTGATCGTCAACCCAACCAGCAATCAGGTCGAACTGATCATCAGTGATAATGGCTGCGGCGTGTCGGATGAGATGCTTGAATCCATGTTCGAACCCTTCCAAACCTCAAAGAAAATTGGTGAAGGATTGGGGCTGGGTTTAGCGATTACGGCCAACAATATGCGTGATATGAACGGACAAATTACTGTGCATAAGAATGAACAAAATGGGCTGACTTTCACTTTATTGTTCAAATCAGCCTAAGGTGATATTGATTACAAAATCATCATTAGAACTAGGCATCCCCGCTGTTTGAGAAAAACACGATCTCGATACAAGAATCCCTCCTTGACCTACACTATTCTCAAGCAAATAAGACGAATAACTTCCGAACGATAAAGAGTGAGAAACATGATTAAGTTTCCTGAACATTTTCTTTGGGGCGGTGCCATTGCTGCAAACCAAGTAGAAGGGGCGTACAACCTTGGGGGTAAAGGGTTATCGACATCAGACATGCTGCCAAACGGTATTTTGAGTCCGCATCAAACCCGTGAAGAGCGTACACCGGGTATCAAAGACGTGGCGATCGACTTCTACAATCGCTACCCAGAAGACATCGCGCTGTTCAAAGAGATGGGCTTTAACTGTCTGCGTCTCTCTTTGGCATGGAGCCGCATCTTCCCGAACGGGGACGAACTAGAACCTAACGAAGAAGGTTTGGCGTTCTACGATAAAATTTTTGACGAACTTGCCGAGCACAACATCCAACCTTTCGTGACATTATCTCACTACGAAATGCCTTACGCACTGGTCGAGAACTACGGTGGTTGGGGCGATCGTCGCGTCATCGAATTCTTCGAACGTTATGCTCGCACCGTGCTGGAACGCTACAAAGACAAAGTGAAGCTGTGGTTAACGTTCAACGAAATCAACATGTCTCTACACGCACCATTTACTGGTGTTGGTTTGCAAGAAGACGCCAGTGAACAAGAGATTTACCAAGCGATTCACCACCAACTAGTCGCCAACGCAAAAGCGGTAAAACTGTGTCAGCAAATCGTACCAAACGGCAAGATTGGTAACATGCTGCTTGGCGCAATCAACTACCCATATACCTGTAACCCTGATGACGTGCTTGCTGCAATGCATGAAAACAACAAGTGGTTGTTCTTCGGTGATGTGCAAACACGTGGTCAGTACCCTGGCTACATGAAGCGTTACTTCCGCGAAAACGGCATTGAAATTCAGATGGAAGCAGGCGACTTAGAAGAAATTGCGTCTGCGAGTGTCGACTTCATCTCATTCAGCTACTACGCAAGTGGCTGTGCTAGCGCGGATCCGAAACAGAAAGAAGTGGGTAACATCGTCGATAGCGTACCAAACCCATATCTTGAAAAGAGCCAATGGGGCTGGCTGATCGATCCAAAAGCTCTTCGCGTTCTGCTGAACTTCCTTCACGATCGCTACCAAAAGCCACTGTTCGTCGTAGAAAATAGCTTAGGCGCGCGTGATGAAATCGATGAAAACGGTGAGATTCAGGATGATTACCGCATCGCTTACTTGAACGACCACCTTGTGCAAGCACACGAAGCGATTCTTGATGGCGTTGAGCTGATGGGCTTCACCAGTTGGGGACCAATCGATTTGGTCGCGAACTCAACCGCTGAGATGAGCAAACGTTACGGCTTTATCTATGTCGATCGTCATGATGATGGGCAAGGAACGCTAGAACGTAAACGCAAGAAAAGCTTTTTCTGGTATCAAGACGTGATTCGTACTTCAGGCGGTTCATTGAAAAGATAAGCCTGTTGTCTAGGTATAAAGTGCAACTAGGCATTCGCCTAAACCATCAAGCCCTGCAATTGCAGGGCTTGAATTTTAAGGTGTTTATTCATTTAGAGATTAAACTGCAATCTCTCCACCGTCTTCACGGCGAATAACCACTGTCGCCGCTCGTGGGCGCACAGAAACACCAGCAGGTGTTTCTTCGGCTGCATCTTCACTGTATGGCCAGTTACCTGGGTGCTGAATATTCACAAACAATGATTTGTAATCAGGGCTGATGGTAAAGCCTGTTACTTCACAACCATTTGGTCCGACAAAGAAGCGTTTCAATTCAGCTTGATTATCCGCACCAATCACAGCTTGATCACCATTCTCATCTGTTAGCTTAGATGGCACAACAGCCAACATTTGATCATTGGTGTAAGACGTGACTTCATCTGCGCCGTTGTCCGTTTGAATCCACAAAATACCACGGCCATCAAACGCTAATCCGTCTGGGCTCGCAAACTGGTTTAACTCATTCAAGCCAGAACGGTTGGTATCTGCATCACCATTTGCTGGCGAACCAAACACAAAGATATCCCAAGTAAAGTCAGTTGCTGAAGCACCTTCATCCCAACGAATAACATGACCAAACTTATTATTTAAACGTGGATTCGCAGGATTGGTTTCATCTGTACGGCGCGTATTGTTCGTCAATGTTAAATATACTGAACCCGTGAATGGATCAACCGTACACCACTCTGGTCGATCCATTGGTGTTGCCCCAACTAAATCCGCCGCACCCGCAGTATTGATGATAATTTCAGCCAGTGAATCAAAGTGATCCGCTAATGTACCACCAGCGGTTGTTACGCTATCAAGCGTTAATGGTAACCAAGTACCTGTGCTGTCTTCATTGAAGCGCGCCACATACAGTGTGCCTTCGTCCATGTACTTGTCACCCATCGCCAAGCGGTTATCAGGGTTAGCATCTGCTGGATCCCACGCTGCCGCAGATTCAAATTTGTATAGGTATTCAAAGCGAGAATCGTGACCAGAATAAAATACCACTGGTTTGCCTTCTTCAAGCTTACCGAAAGTACAGCCCTCGTGACGGAAACGACCTAGCGCAGTACGTTTCTTCGCACGTGAGTTTTGCGTGTAAGGGTCAATCTCGACAATGTAACCGTGACCATTGGCTTCATTACGGTAATCATCCATCGCACTTGCTCCTGTTGGAGCCACATTAAAGCGAGAGAACTCATCAAGACGCTCTTCTGCATTTCCTGCTAATGTCTCCCATAGGTAACGAGTGCTTTGGTCATCGACACCAATGCGATCTTGCTCTTCTGTACGAGTCCCGGCGTTAACAAAGTAACCTGGCCAGTTCTCTTCACACGTTAAGTACGTGCCCCACGGCGTGTAGCCGTTGCCACAGTTGTTTAACGTACCACGCGCTTGGCTGCCATCTGGTGAGAAACGAGTGACAGTTAAAGATGTGTGGGCTACCGGGCCAGACAAATCCATGACTGTCGCACCAGTATAACGACGGTTTAGTGGGTCGGTATCAACCAACTTCCACATGTTGTCTTCCAGTTGAATGCGAACCACTGATACACCGTGCGCGTTAATCTCTTTGCGCACTTCATCTACAATGGTACGTACGCCATTTTCAACCGTCGGACCGTTTGGATGCAGTGCTGATGTGTCGATGTACTCGTGGTTAATACATAGCAAGCCATCTGTAGTGCTATCGTTCAATGGGAAAAAATGCATGCCGTCATGGTGCATGCCTAGCGCATTTAACTGATCGGTACTGGTGTTGGTACCATCATTTTGCCATGCGCTGCCTTGTGCATTAAGTGGTGTTCCCCAAGGTACTAGTACTTGTGCGGTGTAGCCTTGTGGAATTGAAACTGCGTCAGTGAGTGAGCCAGGGATAGATTCAAAGTTAAGAACGGCTTTAGATGCGCCCGAACCACTGCTTACTGTACTCCCTGAGTCAGACGAGTTACAACCAGCCAATCCGAAAGCACCAAACGCTGTCATCGCACTGATACCTAAACCACCTTTCAGAATGCTGCGTCGAGATAGGCTCGCTTCTAATACTTCTTCAAATGGTTTGTTTTCACTTTGGTTATAACGCGTCGCGTCAAAGGTTTCCTTGCTCATTTTTACTTTCCCGATCTTATAGTTTAATTAATAAATAAGTGATTAGTTGAACGGCAAGAAGTTTGGATAAGAAAAATGACAAAAGTGCTTAAAACATATGAAACTTGTGTTTCAACAATACTGCAAACCAACCAACACAGCTAACGAAGCAATTAAATTCTGGTTACATAATCACCAACTGTATCGCTTCATTCTGATTTTACTTGGGCTAAAGTGTGATAGAAGGTATAAGGTGTACGAAATCAAATCATCTACGAGAGATAATCATGAAATTAGACAAGATCGATAACAAGAGCCGTCGTATCCGTAAAAAGCTGTTCTTAGGTGAGTTCGCAATCCTAGGTTTCGAGATCAGCTGTGAAACAGACATTAACGACTTCGACCGTTACGATGCATTCGTTGATGACTTTATCGACTACATTGACGAGCTTGGTCTTTGCTTCGGTGGCGGTGGTCTAGAACTGTTTGAAGGCTTCCTATGTTCTACTGACCGTTACGGCAGTGCGACTGAAGAACAGAAAGCGCAAGTTATCAAATGGTTAGAAGCACGCCCAGAAGTGAAAAGCGCGCAAGCGGGCGAACTAGTTGACGCCAACTACCTGTAACTAAAGGGCAACCTGTAATACGCAGAGCTCAGTAAATGGTAGAGAAAGCTGGTCTTAAGACTGGCTTTTTTATTTTTGGAAGAATGCGATAGTAAAAATAGGGTGCTTGGGAAGTTGCGCGGAGTGATTGTGGCGTTTTTGAGCTGGCAATCAACGGGAAACTGCGTTCCACAGCCAGCTCGTGCCTTTAGGTATAATTAACTATGATTTTTTAGCTGGGGCGTCTTTCGTGTCTTTCCAGTATTGAATACGCACACGATGTAGCTGAGCTCTTCTAGTCTTTTTCATAGTAAAGTCCCTCATCTTATATAAGTAACGCTCCTCATGGAGCTTATTGTCTAAGGTCGTATCCCCTTCAATCTATAAGGGAATCAATCATTTAACCGTGACCAATTTCACAACATAATGATAATTACCGGTTTCTTGCAGCATGTTTTTACTGGCAAACGGCATATTATCTATCTGACACGGTTAACTTACTCACCAGATATGACAGAAAAATGGCAATCAAGTTCCCTACTTATACTGTCATTGAATCTTAATAAGGATTAACAAGGTGGGCATTTCAGATTTACCATACTGTTTATAAAAACCGCAAGAATTTTTATTTCTTTTCAAACAAATCTCTACTCAAGATCAATTCACTTTCATCTTTATCGTCTCCCTTTTAACGCATTGTGATCCAGTTCAATCCACAGAACTCGGAACAAAAAGCGCACATTAATACATTCACCACCAAACTTGTGCGAGATCTCTTACAAGAGTTGTAAGCAAATAGATTAATCACCTCTAAGAGCAATGCCAGAAAAAACATTAAATATATGATTTAAAAGTAATATTTAAATTCACTTAAAATAATAAGTAAAAATAATTTAGAAAAGTTAATTGAGTCAAATCAGCAAAACATCAATACTCAATTTGTCGACAGGATGTTGGCGGGAACAGGAAAAAAGCCTAAAGGATTGGGTATCTTCAGGATGAAGATTTGATAACTTAGGATGAGTTGTCAGCAAGGATGTAGTTAAGCTCTAGGATAGAGTTCGCCCGTCAGGATGATAGGCAAGAATGGACACCGCTAGGAAGGCGATGAACAAGGAACTCGGTTAAAGGACTTAGCCACAATCAAGGATAGATGCAGGGAGCACCTATTAGTAGCTGGATTGCTGCGAAAAAGAATAAGCCCCGTCTGGGAAACCAGGCGGGGTTTTATTTTGTCTG
>NZ_JAWPOM010000237.1:0-1028 GCF_033344285.1 Vibrio sp. 779(2023) | reverse complement strand
GAACGCTTGGTGTTTCGCTTCTCGTTGGTGTTACTTCTATCAACCAACATGCGAAGCAGAGTTACGAAACAGGTGAGAAGCTTTTCTCAAACCCACGTCCTTACCGAATTCGTACCAAACATTCTGCAAATAAAATTCCTCAAGGGTTTTACATTCAGCTGCGCCGCGCTGGTTTCAACCAATGTGCGCCTTTCGACGTCCTTCATCTGGATGCCAAAACGGACATGAACTTGATGCTCGTTGGCATCGATCCTGTCGCAATGATCCCTCTTCAGCACGGCAAGTCACTTAATGAGATGCCCGTTCTCTCCTTGATGAAGCCGCCGTATCCGATCTTGATCAGTCAAGATTTGGCGTCTTACATGAACTGGCAAGACGGCGACTTTATTGAGTTGAATGATGGTAGCCGTCTTGGTCCTGTTCAAGTGGATCAAAACAAGCTCTTATCAGGTACACGTTTAGTTACCGACATTTCTTTATTAAGAATGTTGAAGCGAAGCTCGGGCCTTTCAGCGATTTCATGTGGCGAGATGCCAGAAGAAAAACTGATCGCATTAAAAAACATACTGCCAAATGGCATGACCTTGGTACGAAACACTCGTACTGAGCTTGAATCTTTGACCAAAGCATTCCACATGAACCTAACCGCGATGGGGATGTTGTCGTTTTTGGTTGGACTGTTCATCTTCTATCAAGCGATGTCATTGTCTTTTATTCAGCGTCAGCGATTAGTCGGCATTTTGCGTCAAACCGGTGTGAATGGAACCCAATTGGCGCAAGCGCTATTACTTGAGCTCTCGATCCTCGTTTTGGTCGCTTGGGCTTGCGGTAACTTCTTTGGACTCATGTTGGCGAACGAGTTGATCCCTGCAGTATCTTCCAGTTTGAGCGATCTATATGACGCCAACGTTGGCCTTACTATCGGTTGGTCGTGGCAGTCGAGTTTATACAGTTTGATTATGTCGGCAATGGGCGCTCTGATTTCCTGTTTGTGGCCACTGATTCGATTGTTGAAATCGCAACCAATT
>NZ_JAWPOM010000236.1:0-1031 GCF_033344285.1 Vibrio sp. 779(2023) | reverse complement strand
CTTAACTGGATTACCTTGGTCATCGTAAATCAATTCAGAAACATGCTCTGCCGTTAGACCGTCAACAGGTTCACCATTGGCAAGGATGTAGACGTCTTTGATCTTCTTATCGAAAGTCGCATAGAAGAAGATTTTTTGGTTTTTCGCCCAACCAGAGAAGTGTGCTGCATCGCGCTCGCCCGTGATGGTATGACCGTCTTCGCTCACCATCAGTTTGTTGCGCAGAGAGGTCGAACCCCAGTCACTGTTTAGGATGGAGTTGAGGTCAATCTTCAAACGTTGTGGTTGATCTTGCGGGTAGGTGTAACGATGGAAGCCGACACGTTCAGAAGCCGTAAGCTCAGCTTTGATACCGTTCTCAGCAATTTTCACCGAGTAGTAACCCGCTTCTGCCACTTCTGAGGTTTTGTCCATCTTGACCGAAATCGCTTCGCGGTAATCGTCGCTGTCTTCGATGTATTTAGCTTTATCTTCGGTAAACGGCAGGAACAGAATGTCACCTAAACCGCCCATACCCGTGCCGGATAGGTGAGTGTGGGAGAAGCCAAATAGGGTCTTTTTATCGAAGTGGTAACCTGATGAAGAGTGCCAGCCGATCAACTCAGTATCTGGAGAAAGCTGCACCATGCCGTGTGGTGTGGTTGCACCAGGGTAGGTGTTGCCTAGGTTACCTGTGCCGATGAATGGGTTGACGTAGCGTGTTACGTCCATATCGGCGAAATCTACCGGGATGTGAACACCCATGTCGATTTCAGGTGTTTCTGGGTTTGGCTTGTCATCACAGTCGCCATCGCCAACTGGAGGACATACTGGCTTGCCACCGTCAGGAATATCCGGCAGTGCAGGGTTGGTGTCACCGCCTTCATAAATGTTGGTTGTGTCGTCGTTACAGCCAGTCAGACCGACTAGACCACTGAGAACTGCGCAAGCGAGTAGGGAAGGTTTGAATTTCATTTTTAAAGCCTTGTAAATTGTAGGGTTATATAATTAAAAAAATCAGGGGTATTACTAAAACTTAAAAACTTGAAATA
>NZ_JAWPOM010000235.1:0-1031 GCF_033344285.1 Vibrio sp. 779(2023) | reverse complement strand
TGCTCTGCATGCAGTGCTGGCACACCATTTTCTATGTTGATGGCTGCCGAGCTGCTTTGCTCACCAAAAAATCCAACGATGTTTTCAGAAAATACCGTTGAACCGGGTAGCACTATTGTCGGCATGGTATCGACCGCATGGTTGCCGGCGGCATCCAACACTTCTGCTTCAATGGTCCACGTGTTGTTTAGATTGAGAGTGTTTACGTCAATTCCGGTTACTGTCCACGAACCTGAGGCATCAACGAGGCCAGTAAAATTCAGCGTGCTGTCTCCGTCACTTACCCGAATCGTCACTGCCAGACCTTGCTCTACACCACTGGTTGTCCCTCTCATTTCCGTGACTATACCCTCACGGAAATCATCAATGGCAAGACCACCGCTAATATAAAAATCCGTATCGATATCAATGGTGGGAGCAGTGGCATCTATGGTCGTAGCCTCATCCATTGCTTTCGCTTGGTTGCCCGCTACATCATTCACGGAGGCAGATACGGTTAACGCCCCATCGGCTAACGTGGATAAGTTCGCCCCTTCGACTTGCCACATACCATCAACGACAACGGTATTGAACGAGAGCATCACCCCCAAGCTGTCTTGAACCGTGACAGAAACCGTCTGACCATTTTCAACATCACTGACTTGCCCTGACAAAGTGACAGATTGGCGCTCTTCAATGCTTAAATAGCCGTCTCCGCCATCGTCAACGTCCACCGTCACACTTGCGAGCGTATCTTTAATGATGGTGTTTTCACTGGTTGCAGGGTTGCCCGCTATATCTATACTCTCAGCAACAACGGTCAGCGTACCTTCAGACAATCCAGAAAAGTCAACGTCGTCCAGAGACCAACTTCCACCAGTCACCACCGTTTCTAAGTTTATGACCGCTCCTAACGAGTCGGTTACCGTAACTTGGATACGCTGACCATCTTCAATGTTTTCAATCGTCCCTTCGAGGCGAGTAGTCGCGATTTCGTACTGATTTAAATACTCATCCCCTCCACCATCAAAATTGACGTTCACCGTTGCAAG
>NZ_JAWPOM010000234.1:0-1032 GCF_033344285.1 Vibrio sp. 779(2023) | reverse complement strand
ATCCGGTCGCGTAGCCGTAGTTGTTCATCCTAAATGCAAAGAACATCACGCCCGAAACAACGATAAACACCAGCTGACTTTCTTGAGAAGGGAAGAACGTTAGCAGCGGTACGCCAATCAACAACCCCGCTAAAGTACCGATCACACGAGCCGTAAGTTTTTGGCGCGTCGCACTGTAGTTCGGCTGGCATACAAACAGTGTTGTAAGCAAAATCCAGTAACCACGGTCAATATCAAACAGCTGAATGATGCCGTACCCAATAGTAAGCGCAATTGACATACGCAACGCATGTCGAAACAGCATCGAATCTTTATGAAGGTTAGCCGAAATGCGTTGCCACATCGCTTTCAACGTATGTGGGTTAGTATCGGCAAGCGTGTCTTCTTCTAGGCGTTCGGCATCCGGGTTATTGATGTTGTTTAGCTGCTTTTCAACCGTAGCGAGGTTGTTGAACAGGTAAGTCAGCTGCATTAACAAACGCTTCCAATGACCTTGTTGCTGCTCTTCCAAATACGCCAGTGAATTTTGTAGTTCTGCTAAAGCCAGAATCGACTCATCGGTGTGAGTGTATTCGTTGCCGAGTTGAATGGCTTGAGCAATATCCCGGCAAGCTTGCGCTTGTGTCTCAAGAAGATATTTAAAGCGGAACAGTACGTCTGAACGCTCGAACTCCGTTGCCAAATATTGGTAGCGGTAGTGGCTCGAACTCACGCGTTCGTGAATGTCTTGCGCGATAAAATAGATATTCAAGAATCGGTCACTTGGGCCGTCTACATGACCACGCTTGGAACGGGTGAGTAGCGTTGCTTTACACGTATTGAGTGCGGTGCCCGTTGCAGCATTAAGGCGAGCCGCTTCAACACGCATTGGTTGCGGTGCAAGGTTCGTGACTGGGTGGAAAAGCTTGGCTTTGGCATCGAGATAATTAGCAAGCGCAAGAAACACGTTCGCGAGGCTTAATTGTACCGGCTGCAACGGCCAGAACATTTGCCAGATCATCGACATAAAGTAATACCAAGCGGCACCAGTTA
>NZ_JAWPOM010000233.1:0-1032 GCF_033344285.1 Vibrio sp. 779(2023) | reverse complement strand
CGCATGTTCACTTCTCGCGCGGAATACCGCCTATTGCTTCGAGAAGACAACGCCGACCTTCGTTTGACAGAAAAAGCTCGTGAACTTGGCTTGATTGATGATGTTCGTTGGGCGCGTTTCAACGAAAAAATCGAGAACATGGAAACCGAGCGTCAGCGTCTGAAGTCTACTTGGGTAAACCCAAACTCGGCGGGCATTGATGAACTGAACAAACTGCTGAAAACGCCAATGGCGCGTGAAGCAAGTGGTGAGGATCTTTTGCGTCGTCCAGAGATCTCATACTCACAATTGACTCAACTTGATGCCTTTGCTCCTGCTCTTGAAGATCAACAAGCGGCAGAACAAGTAGAAATTCAGGTGAAATACGACGGTTACATCAAGCGTCAGCAAGAAGAGATCGAAAAATCACTTCGCCACGAACACACAAAACTGCCTGCGGATTTGGATTACAAAGACGTAAAAGGTTTGTCGAACGAAGTGGTTGCGAAACTGAGCGAAGCCAAACCGGAAAGTATTGGCATTGCTTCGCGTATTTCCGGCATTACGCCTGCAGCGATTTCAATTCTTCTTGTGCATCTGAAGAAGCACGGCTTGCTGAAAAAAGGCGAGGAAGAGTAATGAGTGCACTACGAACCAAGCTTGATTCACTGATTGCACAGACCGATTTAGACGTTTCAGAAAAACAACGAGAGCAGTTAGTCGGTTACGTTGAGCTGCTCGATAAGTGGAACAAAGCGTACAACCTAACTTCGGTTCGCGATCCTTTAGAGATGTTAGTGAAACATATCCTTGATAGCATCGTGGTCGGCACGCATCTGCAAGGTGAACGTTTTATCGATGTGGGCACTGGCCCAGGATTGCCAGGTATTCCTTTGGCGATCATGCATCCGGAGAAAACGTTCTTTCTGCTCGATAGCCTCGGTAAGCGCATCCGTTTTATCAAGCAAGTTGTCCACACGTTAGGTTTGAAAAACGTGACACCAATTCAAAGTCGCGTCGAAGAATTCCAACCGGAAGAAAAATTTGATGGCG
>NZ_JAWPOM010000232.1:0-1034 GCF_033344285.1 Vibrio sp. 779(2023) | reverse complement strand
AGAGTACTTAGCAAAATAAGTCATCGCTAACAACGATGTCTACGAGGCTAGCTTTCCTTCCTTCGCTACTTAGCACTCAAAACCGCGGCAGGGTTCAGTTTCGCTGCGCGAGAAGCTGGGTACCAAGTGGCCAATAGGCTTAATACGATAGCGGTGGTCGACACCAATGCAACGTCAGGCCAATGCAACTGCGATGGAAGAAAGTCCACAAAGTAGATATCACCCGATAAAAACTGGTGTCCTATTAAGCCTTCAAGCCCCTTAATGATTGGAGTTAAATTTAACGCAACCAACACACCAACAAGGCTACCGACAAGGCTACCAAACACTCCAGAGAAGACGCCCTGCCAAACGAAAATACGTTTAATCAGACCATCTTTTGCCCCCATCGTACGCAAAATTGCGATCTCTGCTGCGCGGTCCTTCACCGCCATCATCAATGTCGAGACGATATTGAAACACGCCACACCAATCACTAATACCATGACTAAATACATGATCGTGCGTACCAACTGAATGTCACGGTAGAGAAAGCCAAACTGCTGCTGCCAACTCTTCAAATATACGTACACATTCACTAGGTTGCCGACTTCTCGAACGATCGAAGGCGCATCAAGAACATCATCGGTTTTTAGAGAAATTCCAGTTACGCCGTCTCCTAAACGAGCGTATTGCTGCGCATCCGCCAGCGGAACTAAAGCCAATGAATGATCAATTTGGCCGTTCAACGTCAAAAAGCCCGCCACTTTGACGCGCACACGTTTCGGCGCTTGAACTTTATTTGTGCCACCCGTTTGAGGAATCATCAACGTGACGTAGTCACCGACTTGCACCTTCAACTCATTTGCAACTCCTCGACCTAAAATCACTTGTTGTTGGCCTGAGTAAAAGTTTTGCCACGCCTCTGGATCAATAAAGTCAGACATGCTCGACACCGCTTGCTCATACGCAGGATCCACACCACGCACTTCAATCGCCTTAAGTTTGCTGCCTTTTTCGGCTAAACCTGTAAAGCGGACGTACGGAGCGGCAGC
>NZ_JAWPOM010000231.1:0-1034 GCF_033344285.1 Vibrio sp. 779(2023) | reverse complement strand
TGGAAAGGCACTGTAACACGCGAGCAGTTCGAAGACCTGATTCGCCCACTCGTGAAGAAAACTCTGATGTCTTGTCGTCGTGCACTGAAAGATGCTGACGTAGAAGCGGAGGAAGTACTTGAAGTGGTGATGGTTGGTGGCTCAACTCGTACCTTGCTTGTCCGTGAAATGGTAGGCGAATTCTTTGGCCGCACACCACTCACTAGCATCAACCCTGATGAAGTGGTGGCTATTGGTGCGGGTATCCAAGCAGATATTCTTGCTGGTAACAAGCCTGACTCTGAAATGCTGCTGCTTGACGTGATTCCATTATCATTGGGTATTGAAACCATGGGTGGGTTGGTTGAGAAAATCATTCCGCGCAACACCACGATTCCTGTTGCTCGCGCGCAAGAGTTTACCACCTTCAAAGATGGTCAAACGGCGATGAGCGTGCACGTTGTGCAAGGTGAGCGCGAGATGGTGGATGATTGTCGTTCACTTGCGCGTTTCTCACTAAAAGGTATTCCTCCTATGGCGGCAGGTGCTGCGCACATCCGAGTGACGTACCAAGTTGATGCTGACGGTTTACTATCTGTGACTGCAATGGAAAAGAGCACTGGTGTTCAGTCCGAAATTCAAGTGAAACCTTCTTACGGTTTAAGCGATAACGAAGTTGCGAACATGCTGCGTGATTCGATGACTCACGCCAAAGAAGACATGCAAGCTCGTGCGTTAGCTGAACAACGCGTTGAAGCCGACCGGGTGATTGAAGGTTTGATCGCTGCAATGCAAGCTGATGGTGATGAACTACTATCAGAGCAAGAAAAACAAGATCTATTAAAAGCCATTGAAGCACTGATTGAGCTGCGTAATGGTGATGATGCAAATGCCATTGAGCAAGGCATCAAAGATACAGACAAAGCTAGCCAAGACTTTGCGTCACGCCGTATGGATAAATCGATTCGAGCTGCGTTGTCAGGTCAATCAGTAGACGATATATAAGAGAAAGTAGTTATGCCTAAGATTATTGTATTACCACACGACGATTTGTG
>NZ_JAWPOM010000230.1:0-1035 GCF_033344285.1 Vibrio sp. 779(2023) | reverse complement strand
AAAGCACGATGCTGAAAGGCCAAGAGAAGCTTTACTACTTCAAGAAAGTACCTGGCACGCATTGGATGTTCGCGATTGAAATGGATCGCGCAACAGAAGAAGCAGGCCATGCAGTACTGCTTCGTGACCTGCTGATCACCGCTGTGATGATCACCATCGTTGTGATTCTTGCGGTATCTTGGTTGGTTGGCTTCTTGTTCCGTGACCTAGGCCGCGTGTCTGATGCGTTGGAAGAAATTGCATCTGGTGAGGGCGACCTTACTCAACGTCTAGAACCTCGCAGTGACGATGAAGTGGGCAAACTGGCTGAGAACTTCAACCGCTTTGTGGGTAACATGCACACGATGGTTACCAAGCTAAGCCAAGTTTCTGCCTCACTTTCTGAGCAAGCACGTACAACGGCACAACAAGCAGAAGAACGTAGCCAGCGTATTTCTTACCAGCAAGACGAAATCAACATGGTTGCGACTGCGGTTAATGAAATGGCAGCAGCAACGCAAGAGATTGCGGGTAACGCAGACAGCACAGCGCATAGCTCTGAAGAAGCGGTGCAAGCATGTGCTCACGGGTCTAGCCAAGTGAATCAAACGCAAGGCTCTATCCAGAATCTGGCGCAAGAAGTTCAAGTCGCGACAAATGTTATCCAAGAACTTGAAGCGCACGGTAATAGCATCAACACGATTCTATCGACGATTCAAGACATTGCAGAGCAAACTAACTTGTTGGCACTGAACGCAGCGATCGAAGCGGCGCGTGCAGGCGATCAAGGTCGTGGTTTTGCGGTTGTTGCTGACGAAGTTCGCGTATTGAGCCAACGTACTCACGCATCGACGAAAGAAATCCAAGAAACGATCGAAATGCTTCAAGGTACAACCAAGAAAGCGGTTGATATCATGGGAGATGGTCGTCATTTGGCTGATACCAGTGTGGATGACGCGAATTCTGCAGCAGCGAGCCTGACGCAAATCCACAGTGCGGTAGAGCGCATCAGCGACATGGCAACGCAAATTGCGTCTGCGGCGGAAGAGCAAGCAT
>NZ_JAWPOM010000229.1:0-1037 GCF_033344285.1 Vibrio sp. 779(2023) | reverse complement strand
ATTCCTGACATTCCCCTGACAATACTTTCCACCTGGTCAATAAAATCATGCCAAACATCACACAAATTCACATTTCTTCCACATTTTTCTGGAAACAGGTGGTCAGGATGAAAACACAAATAGTTAAACAAGCCGAAACGGCACAAAACAACGTGATTACTGATGAGTCAAAACGCATCATCTACAAATCGTGTTTAAGCGCATTGATGATTGTTGCGATCAGTATTCTCGTCAATCTGAGTATTCGTCTTGATTACGTAGTATTGGGATCAAGTTTGGGTGAAGTCTCTATCACTGAAACCTTACAAGTGATCATGCTGGCGATTGCTTCATGGTCGTTCTTCCAACTTTCTAAGCAAGAAGAACAAGTTAAACACGCCGCTATTTTGATTTCCGGCTTCTTCGCTGTGTTGATCATTCGCGAACTGGACTACTGGATGGATATGATCCGTCACGGATCGTGGGTATTCCCTGCGTTAACCGTCACTGCTCTGGCTTGCGCAAAAGCTTACCAAGGTGGTAAAGGTACAGTGAACGAAATGGCACGCATTCTACAAGTTCCGCACATGAAGCTCTTGATTGGTGCCGTCGTTCTACTGCTTGTTTTCTCTCGCCTTTACGGCATGGGAAGCTTCTGGCAACAAGTCATGAATGAAAGCTACATCCGCGATGTTAAGAACATTTCGGAAGAAGGCATGGAGCTGCTTTGCTACTGTCTGATTGCGTTGAGTGCTGTTCGTATGCGACGCGAAATCACTGAATAGACTCGGGATCTAAACGGCGATTGAGCGCAGTTAAAATGGGATGAAACACTTCCAATGCTCGCTCTGCTGTTGCAACCGACTCATCAAAGGCCGTCATTTCGATGGCCTTTTTCATTTCCGCAATTTGTTGCAAAACATCCATTTCTAACGGTAAAGCGCGAAGTTGATTTATTGCTTGTTTAGCCCGCAGCAAAGGCTGCGCTCGAACGTTAGTTAAATCACGTTGAAATGCCCCACTTTTAACGCCCTCTAGATACACTCGATACGTCGTCA
>NZ_JAWPOM010000228.1:0-1038 GCF_033344285.1 Vibrio sp. 779(2023) | reverse complement strand
AACAAGACATGCTGAAGGAACAGGTGGTGAAGTTTCTTGATATTTTGCCTAAAAATCAGAGAGACGTATTGCAAGCGGTTTATCTCGAAGAGCTGCCACATCAGCAAGTTGCGGAACTGTTTGACATACCGCTAGGCACGGTGAAGTCTCGGTTAAGACTCGCAGTAGAAAAGTTAAGGCACTCAATGCATACGGAGCAACTATGAACAAACATCCAGATAACAACTTGTTAGAAGCGTACGCTTCGGGCAGCATTGATGCGGTTTCTGGTCTTGTGGTCGCCACACATTTAGAGACGTGCTCAAAGTGCCGAGCGTATGTAAACCAAGTAGAAGCAAGTCAAGCAAACACAGTGAGTGAAAGTCCATCAGAGTATTCACCTGAGTTTGATGACATGTTTAACGACATTATTAACGCAGAACCTGTGAACGACAATGTGGTGATTCAAGATACAGCTTTCGTCAATGTCGCAGGTAAAAGCTTCGAGCTTCCAAAAACGTTAGTGCGCTTTTCTGATTTGGTGGGATCGTGGCGAAGCTACGGTGGGAAGGTTTTTAGTGCACAAATTGATTTGGGTGAAGATGCTCGAGTGAGCCTGATGTACATCGGCGAAAATGTACAAATCCCACAACACACGCACAGAGGGTTGGAATCCACACTGGTTCTGCATGGTGGATTTAGCGATGAAGACGGGCAGTATGAAGAAGGCGACTTGATGATACGAGATGCCTCAGTGAAACACAGCCCCTTTACTCAGGAAGGTGAAGACTGTTTGTGTTTAACGGTACTCACTGAGCCAATGATTTTCACGCAAGGTGTTGCACGTATCTTCAACTTGTTCGGCAAAGGGCTTTACCCATAAGCTTAAAACGCCGCGTTTTGTTTAGAAAAAAACCACCGTATTGTGCGGTGGTTTATTATTATTATTACTTTTTCGCAAATTTGCGGTCGTTAATGCTTATGCCGCGCTTTTTCCAAAAGATCCGTAAAGTAATGACGCAGTGAATACAACATGATCAAGCTTGGGATCACCATTAC
>NZ_JAWPOM010000022.1:0-81725 GCF_033344285.1 Vibrio sp. 779(2023) | reverse complement strand
TCAGCGAGGTGGCATTATAGAGATTGCGATCACATTGGCAAGCCCTTTTTCTCGTTTTTTTTGATTTTTTTATCGTTTGGGTGTTTTTTATTCTAAAAGGCGAGTTTTCACTACTATTCTACCTCCATACACCCTGTAATCGCCCTGAATAAGGAAAAAAGATGAGCTCAATGAGAAGCTACAAAGGTATAAAGCCTGAACTTGGTGAGCGTGTTTACGTTGACCCAACCTCTGTTTTAGTCGGTGATATCCGAATTGGCGATGATTCTAGCATTTGGCCACTGGTAGCAGCGCGAGGTGATGTAAACCACATTCACATTGGTGATCGAACGAATATTCAAGATGGCAGTGTTTTGCATGTCACCCATAAGAACGCCGAAAACCCAAACGGCTACCCATTGATTATTGGTAATGACGTTACGATTGGCCACAAAGTGATGCTGCACGGTTGTCAGATCCACGATCGTGTTTTGGTTGGTATGGGAGCTATTGTTTTAGATGCTGTTGTAATTGAGTCAGAGGTGATGATCGGAGCAGGCAGTTTAGTGCCACCTGGGAAAGTATTAGAAAGTGGCTACTTATATGTTGGAAGCCCAGTAAAACAAGCTCGCCCTCTATCAGAAAAAGAACGAGCTTTCTTGCAAAAGTCTGCCAACAACTATGTGCAAAACAAAAACGACTACTTAAATGAAGTAAAAGACTTGAACTAAAGCCCTGTTAACCGATGATGATATGGCCTTCTTCGTTGAAGGCTTCATCTTCTATTAGCTCTTCAGCCATTTCTTCTAGGTCGAATCGGTAATCAGTAAACACTTTAATTGCCGCTTGCTCAGTTTCAATCAGTGAACCACTGAGCTTTTCTAACTTTTGTTTCGTCACAAAGCACTCTATTAGTGCGCCTGATTGTTGCGCCGAAAAGTTTACCGATTGTGATACTTCATCCCATGATTGAATATCTGGGAATAAGATGGATTGATTCATCGCTTATTGACCTTCAAGGTTCTTTCTTAGTTCTCTGAGAATTTGTTTGGCACCAGGACGTAAGCCACGCCAGAGCATAAAGCTTTCCGCAGCCTGCCCAACTAACATTCCAAGACCATCATACGCATGAGCGGCGCCATTATCTTTTGCCCATAAGTTAAAGCTCGTCACCCCTTTGCCATAAATCATGTCATAGCTTGTACTGTTAGCGGCAAAGATGGAGGATGAAATAGTCGGCAGTTCACCACTAAGAGAAGCGGATGTGGAGTTAATGATGACATCATACTCTTCATCAATACTTGCCATCTCTTTGGCGAGGATAGGACCGTGAGAGACAAACAGCTCTGCGAGCTCTTGTGCTTTACTAAAGGTACGGTTGGTAATGGTTAAAGAGGTCGGCTTTTGATCGAGTAGTGGCTTAATAACACCACGAGCTGCACCACCAGCACCAATAATTAGGATTCGCGCACCTTCCAATACAACCTGATGCTGAAGCAGATCTTGCACTAAACCTGCACCATCAGTGTTGTCACCGATGATTTCACCATCGTCTAACTTCTTGAGGGTATTTACCGCGCCTGCTAACTGAGCCCGTTCTGTCAATCGACTAGCAAATTGATAAGCATCTTCTTTAAATGGCATAGTGATGTTGCACCCCTTGCCACCTTCAGCAAAAAACACCTTCGCCGCGTCAATAAAACCATCAACAGGTGCACTTTCTGCGGTATACACCAAAGATTGATTAGTTTGACGAGCAAACAAGGTGTGAATGAATGGCGACTTACTGTGTCCGATAGGATTACCAAACACGGCATAGCGATCGATTTGCTGGGTCATTTCCTTACCTTTGTTCCTTACTTAGATATAGAGAAAACAGGGCCACCTGATTACAGATGACCCTATCACTATCTATCTATATAGAAAAGGAGATTCCGTGCTTACCACTCTCGGGGCGTTAGGTATCGCTCGTAAAGTTCAGCTTCTGGCGATCCCGCTTCTGGCTCGTAGCAGTACTCCCAGCGAGCGAGCGGCGGCATTGACATCAGAATCGACTCAGTACGCCCACCACTTTGTAAACCAAATAAGGTGCCACGGTCATACACTAAGTTGAACTCTACGTAACGGCCGCGACGATATAGTTGGAATTCACGCTCACGCTCACCATACTTGATCTCTTTACGACGAGAAACGATCGGCAAGTAAGCCTGGCAATAGCCTTCACCCACTGCTTTGATGTAAGCAAAACACTTATCAAATTCCCACTGGTTTAGATCATCAAAGAACAAACCGCCAACACCGCGAGTTTCATTACGATGTGGTAGGAAGAAGTATTTGTCACACCATGCTTTATGCTCTTGGTAAACATCGTCACCAAATGGTGCACAAAGCTGTTTTGCAGTGTCGTGCCATGATTGGCAATCTTCTTCAAATGGGTAGAACGGTGTTAGGTCAAAACCACCACCAAACCACCAAATTGGGTCTTCGCCATCTTTTTCTGCAATAAAGAAGCGGACATTGGCGTGTGAAGTCGGTACATAAGGGTTTTTAGGGTGAATAACCAAAGAAACACCCATCGCTTCAAAACGACGACCCGCTAGCTCTGGGCGATGCGCTGTCGCAGATGCTGGCATTTCTTTCCCTTCCACATGCGAGAAGTTCACGCCTCCCTGCTCGAAAACAAGGCCATCACGCAAAACACGTGAGCGACCACCGCCACCCAGACGCTCTCCTTTTTCACGTTGCCATGCATCTTCGACAAAGACGGCCTTTCCATCTTCTTGTTCTAACTGCTGACAAATGGAGTCCTGAAGTGACATCAAGAACTGCTTTACGGCGTGCTTATCGATCGCTGACATACGTTATTACCTATTACGTGAAACCTAATGATGGCTGGCTAGCAGGGTTAACCCTGTCTTAATATTTGTGAAGTTTTGGCGTCACGAATCTCGCTGGGTTTATCACGACCGCTGGTCTCGCCACGAAGAATGGCGACCAGCTTATCACCCAACTGCTCTTCGACTTCTTCCGTGGTCATACACGGTGGTAAGCTGGAGAGATTCGCGCTGGTAGAGGTTAACGGCTTTCCGAATGCATTACACATTTTTTGCACCAAAGGATGATCAGTCACACGAACCGCAATTGAATCAAACTGCCCTGAAACCCAGTTGGATACTTTATCGCTCGCTGGCATGATCCAAGTGTATGGGCCTGGCCAAGTGGCATGAACAGTCTGTAATTGTTCTTCAGTCAACTGAGATTCATCAATATAAGGCAAAAGCTGATCATAACTTGCCGCGATTAGAATCAGCCCTTTTTCTACCGGACGCTGCTTGAGCTCTAATAGCTTTTGAATTGCTTCTGGGTTATCTGGATCACATCCGACACCAAAAACCCCTTCTGTTGGATAGGCAATCACTTCGCCTTGCTTGAGTGCGTTGAGCACTTGTTCAAAGTTATCCACCGATTACTTCCTATTTGTTTGACTGTGTTGTTTTCACTAAGTGTACAAATATTCACTCTCAGACACTAAAGCAATTTTTTTATAAAATGTATCAATAGCGCCAACAACAAGACGCAAACGTTTGCTTGAGATAAAAATCCCCGTATAATGCGCACAAATTTATAGCTCACCTAATTTTTGCAGCTTAAAGGAGTTTGAGATGAAAGTCGGTATCATCATGGGTTCTAAATCCGATTGGCCAACCATGAAACTAGCAGCGGACATGCTAGATCAATTTGGCGTGCCTTACGAAACAAAAGTAGTGTCAGCACACCGAACTCCTCAATTACTGGCTGACTACGCTAGTGGCGCAAAAGAACGCGGCATCAAAGTTATCATCGCAGGCGCAGGTGGTGCAGCCCACCTACCAGGTATGGCGGCGGCGTTTACTAGTTTGCCAGTGCTTGGGGTTCCCGTTCAGTCTCGTGCACTGAAAGGTATGGATTCACTGCTCTCTATTGTACAGATGCCAAAGGGAGTTGCGGTTGGTACATTGGCGATTGGCGAAGCGGGCGCAGCAAACGCCGGTATCCTAGCAGCGCAAATCCTAGGCACTCATGATGAAAACATCATGGCGAAGGTAGAAGCATTCCGTAATGAGCAAACGGAAACAGTTCTCGCAAATCCAAACCCTGCAGAGGATTAATCAGATGCATGTACTGGTTCTTGGTGCGGGTCAGTTGGCTCGTATGATGTCTCTGGCTGGTGCGCCACTGAATATTCAAATTTCAGCTTACGATGTCAGCAGCGGTGATGTCGTTCACCCTTTAACTCAACAGGTACTTGGCCATGGCTTGGAAAATGCGATTACGCAAGTTGATGTGATTACTGCCGAGTTCGAGCATATTCCACATGACGTGCTAAAGGTTTGCGAAGCGAGCGGCAAGTTCCTACCAAGTACGCAAGCCATCAAAGCAGGTGGTGATCGCCGTATTGAAAAAGCACTGCTTGATGATGCTGGCGTGCGCAACGCGAAATACTACGTCATTGAAACTCGTGAAGACTTTGAGCGCGCAATTGAACACGTTGGTATGCCAATGGTTCTGAAAAGTGCATTGGGTGGCTACGATGGTAAAGGCCAATGGCGCTTAAAAGAAGCTTCTCAAGTCGACGACATTTGGACTGAGATGGCAGAGTGCATCGCGGCAACACCAACTCAAGCGATTGTTGCTGAAGAGTTTGTTCCTTTTAACCGCGAAGTATCACTAGTTGGTGCTCGAAGCAAAGATGGAAATGTGGAAGTGTACCCTCTGGCAGAGAATGTTCACACCAACGGTGTATTGAGTCTTTCTACTGCGATTGATGCGCCAGAGTTACAGGAACAAGCAAAGCAAATGTTCACGGCTGTCGCAGATAGCCTAGATTACGTTGGCGTATTAGCGCTTGAGTTCTTTGATGTCGATGGGGCACTTTTAGTGAATGAGATTGCTCCACGCGTGCACAACTCTGGTCACTGGACACAGCAAGGTGCAGAAACGTGTCAGTTTGAAAACCATCTGCGCGCAGTATGCGGCTTACCATTAGGTAGTACGAAATTGGTTCGTGAAACCTCAATGGTGAATATTCTTGGTGAAGATACGTTGCCAGAAACGCTGCTCGCCATGGATGGTTGTCACATCCATTGGTACGGCAAAGAGAAGCGCGAAGGGCGCAAAATGGGTCACATCAACGTATGCGGTGACTACCCAGGAGAATTGCACCGTAGGTTGTGCGCTCTCGCGAAGGTCTTAGATCCAATGACATTCCCAGCCGTGCACGAGTTTGCGAAACAAGCACAACGCTAAAATCTAGCCCCAAAAACCACAAAGGGTCGCACGATGCGACCCTTTTTAATTCCTTTGATGTATTTACCCTTGTTGAGTGTGCTGGCACTTACGGTTGGCACATTGCAATTTCACACCACTGGCGAGTTTCTTCTCCACCAACAACGTAAAACCACATTCTTCGCACCTCCCCTTTACCGGAGGGAGATTCACTGCAAATTTGCATTTAGGGTAGTTATCACATGCGTAGAAAGTTTTACCAAAACGCGTCTTACGTTCAACTAAATGACCTTTACCGCATTCAGGACACGCGTGGTGCTCTTGCGACTGCTTTTCTGGCTCAGGTTGATTAATCGACTCAATATGATGGCACGCCGGATAGTTACTGCAACCAACAAACATGCCATAACGCCCTTGGCGTAATACCAACTCGTTACCACAATCTGGACAAGGAACGCCAAGCTCTTTGACGATGTGTCCATCATTGTTGTGCAGGGCTTTGATGTAATCACAGCTTGGGTAGTGGCTACAGCCAAGAAAGGGACCGTGTTTGCCATGTTTGAGGGTCAACTCGCTGCCACATTTAGGACACGGCTCGTGTTCCAATGCGTGTTCATGGGCAGAGAAAAGGGTGTTGTCGATTTTACTACTCATACTTACCGTTTCGTGAAAAACACACCAAAAGACAAGCTCGCGTTCTTGCTAGCTAAACTCGAACTTGCCTAGATTGGGTTAGTGAAGAATCCCTTGTTCTTTGGTGTACAACAGCTCTTCCATTAGCGTATAAGCGTTTTCATTACCAGGCACATTAAACAGCACCATCAAAATGATCCATTTGAGGTCTTCAAGCTCAAACTCGCTCGTTTCTAGCCCCATCACTCGGTCAATCACCATTTCACGAGTTTCTGTCGTCAATACATTGATTTGCTCAAGGAACAATAAAAAACCTCGGCACTCCAAATCCAAACGCTGTATCTCTTTCGCAGTGTAGATACGAGTCGATGATGACGCGATACAAGCCGAAATCGCAGAAGATGTATCACTTTGCTGCAGCGCTGCGAGCTCTTCTAACCAGACAAGGGCTTTATAGATATCTTTTTGTTGGAAGCCAGCGCGAAGCAATTCTTCTTCCAACTCGTCTTGTTCGACCTGTAACTCTGCATCGCTATGGATGTAGGTTTCGAATAGATACATCAGTATATCCATCATCATAGCTAGCCCCTCCCCTTTCGAATATAGCCACCTGAAACCGCAACGACATGCCCAGAGAGTTCTAACTCTAAGAGCTGCATCATGACTTCTTGGACAGGTATATTGGTCCTGTTTGCAAGAATATCAACCGGTGTAGCTTCACTTCCTACGTTAGCTAACAGCTGAGGAAATGGCAATTCTTCTTCATCATTTAACGTAGAAAATAAATCAGTACTCTGATTAATAGACCAATCAAGCAAGGACTGTATTTCATCTAAGACATCTTTCGTCTTTTCTACGAGGCAAGCGCCATGACGTATCAACTGGTTTCCACCGCAGGCATTGGGGGCATTGATTGACGCTGGCAGCGCAAATACTTCTCGACCTTGCTCAAGCGCGTAACGAGCTGTAATTAACGAGCCGCTCTTTTTCGCCGCCTCGACGACCAGTACACCAAGCGATAATCCACTAATAATACGATTACGACGCGGGAAGTTTTCTGGGCGCGGCTTGGCATTAGGCCGAAACTCAGACACCAAAGCCCCATATTCAATAACACGTTGCGCTAAACCACGATGACGTGCCGGATAAATATTTTCTAAGCCAGATCCTAGCACCGCAATCGTCTTACCACCCGCTTGCAACGCACCATCATGCGCATGACCATCAATGCCTAAAGCGAGACCACTGGTGACAATAAAATCGTGCTGAACAAACTCTGCAGCAAACTGACGTGCATGCTGTAATCCATCAATACTCGCATTTCGACTGCCAACCATCGCGATTTGTGGCTGAGAGAGACAAGTAGGGTTTCCTTGAACAAAAAGTAGAGGTGGCGGTGCAACGATTTGTTTGAGTTGAGGTGGATAAAGCGGGTCAGTCAGTGTCAGGATATGATGATTTGTAGAAGCCTCAAGCCAGCTTAAACAAGCATCGACTTCTTTATCTGTTGAAGCCCAAGCTTGAATTTGCTTAGTTGTTAACCCAAGTTGTTGTAGCTGTTCAGGAGAGAAGTTTACGATGTTACGTGGCGTGTCTCTTGCCAGTAGCTTATTCATTTTGACGCCGCCAATGCCTGGTAAACAACTCAGTTTTAACCATGCAGCGAGATCATCGTTATTTCGTCGATTCATCGATGGTTAATTCGTCCGCCAACGGTGACACCACCGAAATATCTTGGTTAATGGGTTTCGTACTGTTAGTGATCAGTGCCAAGCTAAAGTACTCATAAGGACGAATGACCAGCAACTCACCAACTTTGCTTTGAGGCAAAGTAATTTTCTTATCAAGCACGCCAAACTCTTTCTTGAACTCATCGCCGTCTTTGTAAACTGGGTGCGCGTCTTCTTTTAAATCAAACACACTGCCTTGCTTGAGATTATCTGACGTGCCTTTATCAATCACCACGACTTGGTTAGTTGAACTAAAGCGAATACCTTCGATATTACCTAGCAACTTTGCAGAACTGCCTTGTGGCGACGGCAGCGGATAGAACGTAGTCGTGAAGTCAGTATTCTCAACCGATTGATTTGGCAACGCGATATCGTTACGTAGGATTTCTTGCATTTGCGATGTAAGCTTCAAACCTGAATAATCACTCGAAGCTTCAACGAGCTCGCCTTTGGCAATCAAACGCAGCGCGGTAATCTCTTCGGACACATCGTCACGCGAAAAGGTAGCTACTGGTCGGTAAATAGCCCAACCTGTCGCGGTCTGATTGCCATTGATATACAGCACATCTTCTGCAGTCAGATACTTACTGCCTTTGCTGCTACCCATCACTTTTGCTGCTCTGTTCAACGAATCTTTATCTAGCAACCGATCCGATTTGAGGTAAGGCATCACCAAACCTTCCGCGACCGTTGGTACGGCTTTCTTTTCTGTGATGCGAGCTTTCGGGCTCAGCTTCTTAACCGGTTTTAGGCTCAACACGGGCTGACCGTTAATCCACACCAAAGACAGCTTGTCTCCAGGATAAATTAAATGAGGGTTGTCGATTTCCGGGTTTACTTGCCATAAACGAGGCCACAACCACGGGCTATCCAAGTACATGGCCGAAATATCCCATAGCGTATCGCCCTTCACGACTACATACGTTTGTGGCGCATCATCTTTAACTGTCAGTGGGTTCGCATCCACATTTGCTACAGCGTTGAAAGAGAAAAGTAACGGCAACGTAACACTGGCAACGTTGCGGAAAATTCGATTCATGACCCTCGTCCTTGGTCTATTAAGCAGGAACCAGAATGGAAATTGGTGCAAGGATGCTGTCATTTAGGCTATAAAATGTCTAGAATTGAGCCAACAAGGTTTGTGCTGTTTCGGCACAGTTCAATATTTCGAGTGAATATGTCTGTATTACAAGTATTAACATTCCCGGATGATCGCCTGCGCACAGTCGCAAAGCCTGTTGAAGCGGTGACACCTGAGATTCAAAAAATCGTCGATGACATGATTGAAACCATGTACGACGAAGAAGGTATTGGCCTTGCTGCAACGCAGGTTGATATCCACAAACGTATCGTAGTGATTGATATTTCAGAAACTCGCGATGAGCCGATGGTGCTAATCAACCCTGAGATTCTGGAAAAGCGTGGCGAAGATGGCATCGAAGAAGGCTGTCTGTCGGTACCAGGTGCACGCGCACTTGTGCCTCGCGCTGCAGAAGTTACCGTTAAAGCACTGGATCGTGATGGCAAAGAGTTCACCTTTGAAGCCGACGACCTGCTAGCGATTTGTATTCAACACGAGCTTGATCACCTACAAGGTAAGCTATTCGTGGATTACCTATCACCACTGAAACGCAAACGCATTCAGGACAAGCTAGCAAAAATCAAACGCTTTAACGAGAAGCAGCAAAACGCTTAATCTCGAACCATACCAATTAGAAGGAAGTCTACCTTGAGTCAGTCTTTACGTATTGTCTTTGCAGGTACTCCGGATTTCGCCGCCCGTCACTTGGCGGCGTTGTTGTCTTCGGAGCATGAAGTCATCGCGGTTTACACAAACCCAGATCGTCCAGCGGGTCGTGGCAAGAAATTGGCTGCGCCACCGGTAAAACAACTGGCGCTGGAACACAACATCCCGGTTTACCAACCTGAAAGCTTTAAGTCCGACGAAGCGAAACAAGAACTTGCCGATCTGAACGCCGACCTCATGGTTGTCGTGGCGTACGGTATGCTACTGCCACAAGCGGTTCTTGATACCCCTAAACTGGGTTGTATCAACGTACATGGTTCTATCCTACCTCGTTGGCGTGGTGCGGCTCCAATCCAACGCTCTATTTGGGCGGGCGATGCAGAAACTGGCGTGACCATCATGCAGATGGACATCGGTCTCGACACTGGTGATATGCTGAAGATTGCAACTCTGCCAATCGAAGCGACAGATACCAGCGCTTCAATGTACGAAAAATTGGCTGAGCTTGGTCCAGAAGCCCTGATTGACTGCCTAGCAGACATTGCTGCGGGTAAAGCAGTGCCAGTGAAGCAAGACGATGAGCTAGCGAACTATGCGAAAAAGCTCAGCAAAGAAGAAGCACGCATCAACTGGAACGACGATGCGGCGCACATTGAGCGCTGCGTTCGTGCATTTAACCCATGGCCAATGAGCCACTTTGAGGCGGCAGAAAACAGCATCAAAGTATGGCAAAGCCGTGTGGCAGAGCAAACCAGTGACAAGCCAGCCGGCACCATCGTACAAGCAGATAAAACCGGTATTTATGTTGCGACAGGCAACGGCGTACTGGTGCTAGAGCAACTGCAAGTTCCTGGCAAAAAAGCCATGTCAGTTCAGGATATTCTGAATTCGCGTGCGGCTTGGTTTGAAGTTGGCACTCTGCTGGTTTAAGCCATACTAGGGGTTATCATCCCCAATAATACGAACTTTTAGAGGGCAGAGATGCCCTCCTTTACTTTAAGGTACTCATCATGAATGTTCGCGCTGCGGCTGCTAACGTCCTGTATCTTGTCGTCGACAAGGGCCACTCACTTTCAAGCGCTCTTCCAGCGGCTCAACAAACGGTACGACCTCGTGACCACGCTCTGTTACAAGAGATCTGTTACGGTGCGCTACGTTACCTCCCTCGCCTAGAAATGATCGCAAACCAGTTGATGGATAAGCCGCTCAAAGGCAAACAACGTGTATTCCATCACCTAATTCTGGTTGGTATTTACCAACTGAGCTTCATGCGTATTCCTGCGCACGCAGCTGTCGGTGAAACGGTTGAAGGCACTAAAGAGCTGAAAGGTCCTCGTCTGCGTGGTTTGATTAACGCTGTATTGCGTAACTACCAACGCAACCAAGAAGAACTCGACCAAATGGCCGTCAGCAACAACGCTGGCAAGTACGGTCACCCGAGCTGGTTACTAAAACTGCTGCAAGAGGCCTACCCACAGCAATGGGAAAGCATTGTTGATGCGAACAACCAAAAAGCACCAATGTGGCTGCGTGTGAACCATCAACACCACACTCGTGATGAATACCTTGCGCTGCTCAAAAATGAAAACATTGATAGCACGCCACACACAGAAGCAATGGACGCCATAAAATTGGCCGCACCATGTGACGTGATGAAGCTACCTGGTTTTGAAAAAGGTTGGGTTTCGGTCCAAGATGCGGCGGCGCAGCTCTCGATCAACTATCTAAAACCACAAGACGGCGAACTGATTTTAGATTGCTGTGCAGCGCCAGGTGGCAAGACGGCGCACATTCTAGAACGCACGTCAGGCAGTGAAGTGGTCGCGATTGACTGCGACGACACACGCTTGAAACGTGTGCATGAAAACCTGAAGCGTCTCAACCTTCAGGCAAAAGTGGTTTGCGGTGATGCGCGTAATCCACAAGAATGGTGGCAAGGCGAGCAATTTGATCGCATTTTGCTGGATGCCCCATGTTCTGCGACTGGCGTGATTCGTCGTCACCCAGACATCAAATGGCTACGTCGTGCAGACGACATCACCGCATTAGCAGAGCTGCAAAGTGAAATTTTTGATGCCATGTGGACGCAACTGAAGCCCGGCGGCACCATGGTTTACGCGACTTGTTCAATCACACCGCAAGAAAACGTGGAGCAAGTAAAAGCGTTTTTAGCACGTACCGCGGATGCGCAACTGCTGGATTCTGATCCCGACCAGCCTGGCCGTCAAATTCTACCAGGCGAAGAAGATATGGATGGTTTCTACTACGCAGTGCTAACTAAAACACACGCGTAACAGCATGCTAAATAGGGCGATTGAAGTGATTTCAATCGCCTTTTTCAGATACGAGAAAAGAGTATGAAGATCATTATTCTTGGTGCAGGTCAGGTTGGCGGCACACTGGCAGAAAACCTAGTGGGTGAAAACAACGACATCACCATCGTCGACAATAATGCCGACCGACTGCGTGAATTGCAGGACAAATACGACCTACGTGTGGTCAATGGCCATGCGAGCCATCCAGACGTGCTACACGAAGCTGGCGCGCAAGACGCCGATATGCTCGTCGCAGTAACCAACACTGATGAAACCAACATGGCCGCCTGTCAGGTCGCGTTCACTCTATTCAATACCCCAAACCGCGTTGCGCGTATTCGCTCTCCAGAATATCTAGCCGAAAAAGAAGCCCTGTTTAAATCTGGTGCTATTCCTGTTGATCACCTTATCGCACCAGAAGAACTCGTTACGAGCTACATCGAACGTCTGATCCAATACCCAGGCGCGCTGCAAGTGGTGAGCTTTGCTGAACAGAAAGTCAGCCTAGTGGCGGTAAAAGCCTACTACGGTGGCCCGTTGGTGGGTAACGCGCTGTCTGCTTTACGTGAGCACATGCCGCACATCGATACCCGTGTGGCAGCGATTTTCCGTCAAGGCCGTCCGATTCGCCCACAAGGTACCACCATCATTGAAGCTGACGATGAAGTGTTCTTCGTTGCAGCAAGTAATCATATTCGCTCAGTGATGAGTGAGCTTCAGCGCCTAGAAAAACCGTACCGCCGCATCATGATTGTTGGCGGCGGTAACATCGGCGCAAGCTTGGCAAAACGCCTAGAGCAAACTTACAGCGTGAAGCTGATTGAGCGTAACTACCAGCGTGCAGAAAAGCTCTCTGAGCAACTAGAAAACACCATCGTGTTCTGCGGTGATGCGGCAGACCAAGAGCTTCTCTCGGAAGAGAACATCGACCAAGTCGACGTCTTCATCGCGCTGACCAACGAAGATGAAACCAACATCATGTCTGCAATGTTGGCAAAACGCATGGGCGCTAAAAAAGTGATGGTGCTGATCCAACGTGGCGCTTATGTAGACCTGGTACAAGGCGGCGTAATTGATGTAGCAATCTCACCTCAGCAAGCCACTATTTCAGCCTTGCTAACGCACGTTCGTCGCGCTGATATCGTAAACGTATCCTCACTTCGCCGCGGCGCTGCGGAAGCGATTGAAGCCGTCGCTCACGGTGATGAAAGTACATCTAAAGTGGTTGGACGTGCGATTGGAGATATAAAGCTTCCACCTGGGACCACCATTGGTGCTATCGTTCGTGGCGAAGAAGTTCTTATTGCCCACGACCGTACGGTCATCGAGCAGGATGACCATGTGGTGATGTTCCTGGTCAACAAAAAATACGTATCAGACGTCGAAGCGCTATTCCAGCCGAGTCCATTCTTCCTCTAGGATTTTCCTATGGTCAACTTACGTCCCGTACTGTTTGTTATCGGGCTGGTTTTATCCAAACTGGCCCTGTTTATGTACGTGCCGACTTTGGTCGCTTTCTTTACCGGTACGGGGGGATTCCTCGATTTCGCCCAAGCCGTTGTGATCACGCACCTTGCCGCCTTCATCTGCCTGACGATCGGTCGCACCGCCAAGTTCAAACTCAGCGTACGCGATATGTTCCTCATCACCAGTTTGGTTTGGACCATCGCGAGTGCGTTCGCCGCCTTGCCATTTGTGTTTATCAACCACATCAGCTTCACCGACGCCTACTTCGAAACGATGTCGGGTATCACCACGACGGGCTCAACGGTGCTCAGTGGCCTAGACAACATGGCGCCGAGCATATTGCTGTGGCGCTCTATTTTACAATGGCTTGGTGGCATTGGTTTTATCGTGATGGCGGTAGCAGTGTTACCTATGCTGAATGTCGGTGGTATGAAGCTATTCCAAACCGAATCATCAGATTGGTCGGATAAAAGTAGTCCAAGAGCGAAAACGGTCGCCAAAAACATCGTAGCGGTTTATTTGATGCTAACGGGCCTATGTATTTTGGGCTACTTGATCACCGGCATGAACCTGTTCGAAGCAATCAACCATGCCTTTACTACGCTATCGACGGGTGGATACTCTACATCTGATGGGTCAATGAACCACTTCTCTAATGGCGCACATTGGGTGGCCACTACCTTTATGTTCTTAGGTGGTTTGCCGTTTTTGCTCTTTATCGCCGCATTACGTAAACGCCGTATTGATGTGTTGGTTAACGACGCTCAAGTTAGAGGATTTGCGTACCTGTTCGTATTCTCAAGCTTAGTGATTTCAGCTTGGCTAGTGATTCGAGATGGGTACACCATTTTGGATGCCCTGCGAGTGTCGATGTTTAATATTGTCTCTGTCGTCACCACAACTGGCTTTGGCTTAGAAGACTTCACCGCATGGGGCGCATTACCCACAACTCTTTTCGCATTCTTAATGATGGCGGGAGCATGCTCAGGATCAACGTCTGGCGGGATCAAAATCTTCCGCTTCCAAATTGCGATGACGCTGCTAAACAAACAAATGATGAAGTTGATTCACCCTTCAGGGGTGTTTGTACAGCGTTATAACCAGCGACCGGTGAATGATGATATTGTTCGCTCAGTGGTGGCATTTGGCTTGATGTTTTTTATCACCATTATCTTTATCGCGGGTTGTTTAAGTGCACTTGGCCTCGACCCTGTGACCAGTATTTCTGGCTCAATCACCGCCGTTGCCAATGTTGGCCCTGGTATGGGCAGTGTGATTGGCCCGACAGGCAACTTCGCGCCTCTGCCCGATACTGCCAAATGGCTCTTAAGCTTTGGGATGTTAATGGGCCGCTTGGAAATTCTGACTATTCTTGTACTGTTCTTTCCTGCGTTTTGGCGCCGCTAAGCAGACTCTAATTAAAAGGTATAACAATGAAAACATGGATTACTCTGGCGACCCTACTTGCCGCCTCATCCACATACGCCGCCGAGGTCATCACTTTAGCCGATGGTCGAGAAGTGAAGTTGAACGATGACTTTACCTGGGAATACGTCATGAAAAAAACGGCGCAGCAAGCGACGGAGACACAAACAACAGCAAGCGTAGTTGAAACAATCGCAGCTCCTGCGATTGCGACAATCCCAGTGATAACGAAAACCGTTGGCACGACCGTGGTGGTAAACGCCAAAAAGCCAACCATGCAGCTATCAGATTCAGGTGTGGATGTATTGATTGGTTCAGCAAGCTATCAAAGCGGTGAGCTTGTTTTACCTACATCAATCACTAACCAAAGCTCTCAATCTGTCATTCAAGTGGAAGTTGAGGTGCAAGTGTTTGATATGTCTGGTCAGCAACTGGCAAAAGAAAACGTGACTGTTTGGCAATCCATCAAGCGCATGGCGGATACCTACCTGCGACCTCAGCAAGCGGAGCAAGGTAAGAGCATAAAACTGGCTGTACCGCAATCACAGCAATACCAGTTTTCTGCCAAAGTGCTAGAGGTAAAAACTCGCTAATACGTGTTTAATATTCTTTGTTGAGCCTATCGGCTAGATAGGCTCAACAAAGTAATAAATAGCAAAGAAATGGCACACGCAGCCAGCCAAAACAAAGCCGTGCCAAATCGCATGGTTAAAGGGAATGCGCTTCGCAACGTAGAAAATCACGCCCAGTGAATACACAATTCCACCAGCGGCAAGCAGTGTAAGTCCGCCGACATCCAAGTTGATCGCCAACTGATAAATCACAATCAACGATAACCATCCCATCACCAAATACGTCATCAAAGAAAGCTTTTTAAATCGATAGACGAACGCAACTTTCATGATGATGCCGATCAACGCAATGCTCCAAATAACGATCATCAACCCAAATGCTAGAGGTGTTCTTAAGCTGACTAACAAGAAAGGGGTATAGCTGCCTGCTATCAAAAGATAAATAGCACAGTGGTCGAAGGTTTTTAGCCAACGTTTCGCTTTGGGATGAGGGATCGCATGATAGAGCGTCGAGGCCAAAAATAGCACGATAATACTCGCACCATAAATCGCCATACTGGTAAGCGTTAAAGTGTCAGCTTGATGGTCTATGGCTTTAACTAACAGCAGTATCAAGCCAACAATACCAAAAATCATCCCTATACCGTGGGTGATGGTATTGGCCAGTTCTTCACGTTGACTGTATTGAGGTTTCTGCAGCTCGGACATCAATGCGCCTATACTAGAGTTTGAAATTTGCTCTAGTATGGCACATTAGGCTTACACGTGTAAGCTTAAATTAAGACTCATGAACGGCAGTAGTTTGATCGAGATAATTGAGTACCAGTTCGCCAACTTGATCTGGCTTAGTCGTGGCAGGGATGGTCAGCTCTCGCTTGAGTTTGCCACTACCCAGTAAGCTCGCGAGCATGCCACCTTGCCCCTTGCGTGTGCGGTCAACTTCAAACCACAACTTGAGCTCTTGCTCACTGCGGTGGGCAACAAATTCTAATTCGCGCCACACGCCGTGGTAAGGTCCGTCGGTTGGCACCAGTTCAAACTCTTGCACAAATGGTAGATCGAATCCTTTCACTTCCTCGCATTCCACCTGGCGAATTCGTAAACCTTGCGCTTCAAATGCAGATAGTACCGCATCCATCAGTGGATCAGGTCGGACGGTGAGGATGTCTTTATCAGTCGGATCCAAAGCAGCAGCAACGTCTAAGCCAGTTTCTAACCATACTTTGGCATCACCAATGGTGATAGGCGTGTTCCAAGGCACATCGAGCTTAACATCGAAGGTACGCTCTTCGCCGGAATGGATGGTAAATGCGTAAGGGAGACTCCACTTAGCAAGCACATGAGTTTGAGGTACTCGGCGCATGCTGTGTCCTTCTCGCGCACCACGGTCATCAGGGGCTTCTGCGATGTAGCGGCAACAGAGTTTTAAATCAATGTTGTCGATCGCTTGTTCAGTCGCACCACCATATACATGGATAGACACATCCACACTTTGACCTGGGTATAGCACGTCTTGGTTTAAGATTGAGTCGACCTTCGCGCTCCCAATCCCAAAACTGGCAAGTGTCTTCTTCAAAAATGACATAGGCACCTCCTTCATCGAGATCTCATACTACTACTGCTGATCGTGGGATCAAACAAAAATTGCCTCGAACATCGCGACAAAATGACAAAATCTAAACAATTCAATTGCTCAACTATCGACCAATTATTACAAGGATGCTAATCTTACACTTGATATGCATGCATATCGGTATTCCTGACTCATTAACTGGATTGGCGAGAGCCAGAAGAGTGATTCTTCAATCTTGTTGGAGCCTAGCTCATAATGATTCAGGCCATTACATCGGCAATGGATATGCCTGACAGTTAGGTAAATTAATGCGCCCAACAACAGTCAGGTTCGCACACACTAATACTAGTGCAATGCGCCGCCGCAGTGGCTTTACTACTGCACCAAAGGCAAAGCAAGTTGCGCCAGCAATGACATTGGTTGAGAAGACAGCAATGATGTCGAGTGTTCCGGCCAAAGTTATCAAAGCAGCTTAATCAAAAGCGCGGCGCCAGCTGCGCTTTTTTCTTTGCACGCAACTCATAAAACTTCAAAGACTTAGAACAAACCACGGTGAAAGAGATCGTTTTTCCTATTTGGTCTTAGCAAAGCAATTTGGTACCTTTACTGCTAATTACACCTATAAATTCTGTGGAGAAAGAAATGAAGTGTCATCGCATTGAAGAGCTGCTTGAGCTACTAGAGCCTGAATGGCATAAAGATCAGGAGCTGAACCTATTGCAGTTCATCGTTAAGCTGGCAAAAGAAGCAGGCTATGAAGGAAAGCTAGAAGATCTGACCGACGATGTACTGATCTACCACCTTAAAATGCGTAATAGCAGCAAAGATGAAATGATCCCTGGACTCAAAAAAGACCAAGAGGACGATTTTAAAACGGCGATCCTACGCGCTCGTGGCATCATCAAATAACCAGCTCAACAGCCAGTATTCTTTAAGCGACTCTCTCTGTGAGTCGCTTTTTTATAACCAAAGTTTTTAGTCCCACAATTGGTTATAACTGTTCAGCCAATTATCAGGTTAACTGTACTGATTTTTGTTGTTAAACATTGACTGCGTTAAAGAAACGGAATTGTTATTGATTGTATAATCGCCGTTCATCAGTATTTACTAAAATAATTATGTTCGGTCATCTTTATGACGGAACGAGCAGCAATGTCATCGAGCGACATCAATAGAAATGACGCCGTACATTATAAAAGCCTAAGAAGGATGAGTGCATGAGTCAGGACAAGATCGATATCAAAGATGTGACTCCTAAAACCTATAATCCCAAAACCCACAAAGGAAACGGGGATCGGTTTAACCCAAGTAATCGCATCTATGTACGCGAAAGTAAAGGAACTTACCAGAAACTGCGTCGTTACGGTGGTTGGTTCTTACTACTTCTCTTCGCTTTGATACCGTGGATTCCTTACGGTGAACGTCAAGCGATCTTGCTTGATATTGGCAACCAGCAGTTCAACTTTTTCGGTACCACACTGTACCCACAAGATCTTACCCTACTCGCCTTGCTGTTTGTGATCGCGGCGTTTGGGTTGTTCTTTATTACCACCTTCTTAGGTCGGGTTTGGTGTGGCTATCTCTGCCCACAAACCGTCTGGACCTTCATGTATATCTGGTTTGAAGAGAAGCTCGAAGGTAGTGCCAATAAACGCCGTAAACAAGACTCCAATAAGCTGACGGCGAATTTAGCGATGCGCAAAACCATCAAACATATAGCTTGGTTTGCCATTGCGCTCGCCACTGGTTTTACTTTTGTTGGCTACTTCGTTCCAATGAAGCAATTGGTTATCGACTTTTTCACTTTTAACGCCAACTTCTGGCCCGTCTTTTGGGTAATGTTCTTTGCCATTTGTACTTACGGTAATGCTGGTTGGATGCGTTCCATCATGTGTATTCACATGTGTCCTTACGCGCGCTTTCAGTCTGCCATGTTTGATAAAGACACCTTTATCGTTGGCTATGATGCAAAACGTGGGGAAAAACGTGGCCCACGTCCGCGTAAAGCCGATCCAAAGCAACTTGGTTTGGGTGATTGTATTGATTGTGATTTGTGTGTGCAGGTGTGCCCAACAGGTATCGATATTCGTGACGGCTTGCAGTATGAATGTATCAACTGTGGCGCCTGTATTGATGCGTGTGACAACACCATGGATCGCATGGGCTACGAGAAAGGCCTAATTAGTTACACCACCGAGCATCGCTTATCGGGTAAGAGTACCAAAGTCATGCGTCCGAAGCTGCTAGGCTATGGTGCCGTACTACTCGTCATGGTCGGTCTTTTCTTTGCCCAAATTGCAGCGGTAGACCCAGCCGGCATGAGTGTTATTCGCGACCGTAACCAACTGTTCCGCGTTAATAGCTCGGGAGAAGTAGAAAACACCTACACCCTCAAGGTGATCAACAAAACTCAGCAAGTGCAAGAGTACTCGTTGGATGTTGAAGGGCTATCCGATGTAAGCTGGTATGGTAAGCAGACAATTCAGGTCCAGCCAGGTGAGGTATTGAACCTGCCAATGAGTCTTGGTGCCGATCCTGACAAGCTAAACTCTGCGATTACGACAATTCAGTTTATACTCACCGATAAGAGCAACGAATTCACCATTGAAGTAGAAAGCCGTTTTATTAAAAAACTATAGTGCTACTTCAGTGACTAACGGAAAAAGGCTCAGTAATGAGCCTTTTTGTTTATATGTCCCAAAGTATGTTTAACTTTGACGCCCTTACCCCAGACTTTATGTGGTACGCGTTAGAGAGCATCGGCGTTCGCGCAGAATCAGGCTTTCTTCCCCTCAATAGCTACGAAAACCGTGTGTATCAATTTACCGATGAAGAGCGTCGTCGTTATGTCGTCAAGTTTTACCGTCCTGAACGTTGGAGCAATGAGCAGATCCAAGAGGAGCACGACTTTACTTTAGAGCTGATTGGCAATGAGATCCCCGTCGCACCTCCTGTGCGCATCAACGGTGAAACCCTGCATCACTATCAAGGCTATGCTTTTGCGCTGTTTGATAGCGTGGGTGGTCGCCAATACGAGGTTGACAATTTAGATCAGCTCGAAGGTGTAGGGCGTTTCCTTGGCCGCATCCATAAAGTCGGCAGCCGCCAAGCGTTCCAACATCGCCCTACGATCGGCTTACAAGAATACCTGTATCAACCAAGAGAGATTCTGCAAAACGCCAATATGATTCCAATGCACTTGGAGAACAGCTTCTTCAATGACTTGGATATGCTGATCAAATCAATTGAAAGCCACTGGCAAGAAGGCTTCAATATGATTCGTTTGCATGGCGATTGCCACCCAGGCAATATTTTGTGGCGAGATGGCCCTATGTTTGTTGATTTGGATGACGCTCGTAACGGCCCTGCAGTACAAGACTTATGGATGCTACTGAACGGTGAACGCCAAGACAAACTGATGCAGTTGGATATTGTTTTAGAGGCTTACCAAGAGTTTTGCGACTTTAATCCTGCAGAATTGAAACTAATCGAGCCACTTCGCGGTCTACGAATGGTGCACTATATGGCATGGCTAGCAAAACGTTGGCATGACCCTGCATTTCCTCTCGCTTTTCCATGGTTTAATGAGCCAAAATACTGGGAAGGTCAAGTCCTTGCATTTAAAGAGCAGATCGCCGCTTTAGAAGAAGCACCGCTGTCTTTAATGCCTCAATGGTAAGTCAGGCCAAAAATTCAAAAATGGAGATATTTCGATGAAAAAACTGTTCGCACTGTTTTCTATGCTGATGTTAAGCCTGTCGGCACATGCAGCGCAATTCAAAGAAGGTGAACATTACAAAGTATTGGATCTTGAGGCATCAAAAAAACCTCTTGTGACGGAGTTTTTCTCTTTCTACTGCCCGCACTGTAATAGCTTTGAACCAGTTATCCAGCAACTGAAAAAGCAGTTGCCAGAAGGTACTAAGCTATTAAAAAACCACGTTTCTTTCATGGGTGGCAACATGGGCCCATCAATGAGCAAAGCCTACGCAACGATGGTTGCACTAAAAGTGGAAGACAAAATGGTGCCAGTGATGTTTAACCGCATCCACAATCTAAAGAAAGCACCACGTAATGATGAAGAACTTCGTCAAATCTTCCTTGATGAAGGTGTAGATGCGAAAAAATTCGATTCTGCATTCAAAGGCTTCGCGGTTGATTCAATGGTTCGCCGTATGGACAAGCAATTTGAAAACAGCGGTCTAACCGGCGTTCCTGCGGTTATCGTTAACAACAAATACCTAGTTCAAGCACAAAGCATCAAAACGATGGATGAGTACTTCTCTCTGGTGAACTACTTGCTGACACTAAAATAAGCACATCGATATCAATCAAAAGGGGAACACGTCGCTCCCCTTTTGTTTATTTGTAAATCTCTTGTAGTAACCGATCTTTTTCTTGCCACACATCCCCCAACCATTGCTGAAATTGTCGCTTATAGGGCTTATCGTTGAAGTAATCACCAAGCACTCTTTCATCAACGGGTAACACATTTACACGCACAACCACCTTGCTCATGCGGCCCATCAATAAATCCTTGAACGGTTTATGCGTATTTTCTGGGTACGCCAACGTAACGTCGATAATGCTCTCGAACTGTTCACCCATCGCCGCTAACGTGTACGCAATCCCTCCCGATTTTGGTTGCAGCAAATATTGATAGTTTGCTTTACTCTTACGCTGCTTTTCTTCGGTAAATCGGGTTCCTTCGACATAGTTAACCACTGTGGTTGGAGTGTGTTTGAATTTAGCGCACGAGCGACGTGTCGTTTCTAAATCTTGACCTCGCTTATGAGGGTTGCGGATCAGATACTCTCGCGAATAGCGACGCATAAATGGCATATCGAGCGCCCAACACGCCATCCCGATGAAAGGCACATACAGCAGTTGTTGCTTGAGGAAAAACTTCGGCATGGGAATACGGTCTTTAAACACGCAGCAAAGCACAACAATATCTGTCCAACTGAGATGATTACTGATCAGCAGATACCACCCGTCTTTTTTAAGCGCTTCACCGCCCTGAACATCCCACTCAACACGGTTAGATACCGCCAGAATGCACGCATTAACGGTAGCCCATAACCACATCACCTTATTGGCACAAGCGGTCGCTATCGCTTTTAGCTTTACGCCAGGAAGCAATATTTTAAATACAGCGATAACACAAATTGCGAGTGAACAAACCGCAGAATTGAGAATCACAAAAGAAGCGTTAAAAAAAAATAACAAATATGCCAACATGATAGTCAAACAACAGTGATAATGTGTGAAGAATAAAACAGCGTGTAATTATACTGCGCCTTTGCCACATTGGAACATGCGTGGAAATGGTCAGATTTGTTACCGCAACCAATATGTGCACCACTCATTCGACAACAAGGAGATAACGAATGAAACCAAGGCTACTTCTCTTGCCTTTGGCCTTTGTCGTCAGTTCTGCTCAGGCTCAACTCGCTGAAACCGCAGGTTTTGGCGGTGAAATTTCGCTGAATGCCGGATTCATATCATCAGAATCCAATTTCAATACAGAAAATAGTAACACCATCGATTCTCTCGATAAGCGTGCCGATAGTGACAGTTCCGTTATCGCTGCACCGCTAGGGAGTGTGACATACACCTTTGGTAGCCGACTCAACCACCAAGTTTACGCCGGTACCACACGCTCAGATGTCGCGGTAGGTACACTCGCTTTTCAGTTGGGCTATCAACACGAGCTACAATCTGGCACCGTGCTCGATGTTTCCTATCTGCCGACGGTACTCAAAGGCGAAACTTGGCGCAACCCTTATCAAGTAGGAACCGCACGTAAAGAGACGGATGTTGACGGCAATGCGTATCGCTTTCAGATCAAAGGGTTGATTGATAAGAACTTCAACCTTGATCTTGCTTATGCTGATAAAGACATCGAGCAGGAGGAAGTGACAGACCGCTCACTTGCTCGCGATGCTAACCTTTACTATGTCAAAGGCGACTATCGCATTCCACTCAACCAAACATCTATGTTGCAACCCGCTTTCACCTACATCAATCAAGATGCCGACGGTAAGGCGGAGTCATTTGATTCGTACGGATTTGACATTAGCTGGTTTAAATTTATCAACCGTCATCGATTGGCCCTCACCGCGGGTTATGCATGGAAAGACTATCAAGCAGCTAGCCAAACTTTTGCTAAAACACGAAATGACGACACCATCAGCCTATTTGCGGCCTACGAATATCAAAACGTATTTGACTGGCAAGACTGGTCGTTCATTTCTTTAGCCGGCTATAGCCAAACTGACTCGAATATCACGTTTTATGAGGAGAAAGAGTACCTATTGTCGCTTGGTCTCAACTACACCTTCTAACGTCCTTCATCGCAACAAGGTGCTTACAACACTTGTTGCGATGACACTTTGCTGTCTATACCACTTGCGCCGTAAGCTGTTTCAGCAAACGGTCCATCGCTCGATACCCAAGCGCCTCGGCCAAGTGCGTTCGTTCAATTTGCTCCGCCCCATCCAGATCGGCGATTGTTCGCGCCACTTTGATAATACGATGATATGCACGAATCGAGAGCCCTAAACGATGCAAAGCGGTTTCAAGAAACTCAGCATCACTCTTATGCAAGGGACAAAACGCCTCAATTTCTCGACTACCTAGCAGTGCATTGACCTTACCACTGCGGTTTAGCATATTGTTACGCGCATGGCTCACACGCGCTTTTACGATAGCAGTCGGCTCACCGCGATCACCACCTTCTGCTAATGTCCCTTTGGGCAAAGCTGGGATTTCTAAAGACATATCAAAGCGATCTAACAGTGGTCCAGATAATCGACCAAGGTAGCGCAAAATAGCTTGTGGATTGGTGCGCGCTTGATTGCCTTCGTAATATCCTGTCGGGCTTGGGTTCAAGGCTCCGACTAATTGGAAACGAGCCGGAAAGCGTGTTTTACCTTGCGCTCGAGAGATAATGATCTCTCCAGATTCGAGCGGTTCGCGTAACGAGTCCAGAACTTTACGATCAAATTCGGGCATTTCATCGAGAAACAATAACCCGTTGTGGGCTAAAGAGATCTCCCCTGGTCTGGGTACCGAACCACCGCCAACTAATGCCGCCATTGAACTTGAATGATGCGGAGAACGAAACGGACGCGACTTCCAGTTATGCTCATTAATTTCACTCTGAGTCAACGATGCCACCGAAGCGGTTTCCATTGCTTCTTCGTCACTCATTTCCGGTAATAAGTCACACAAACGCGAAGCCAACATCGTTTTTCCAGTACCTGGCGGGCCAAGGAAAAGTAAGTTGTGGTTTCCAGCGGCAGCAATCTCCAGTGCTCGCTTACCTTGTTGTTGGCCAATAATATCTTGTAAGTCTCGACCATGTTTTTCGATCGTTTTTCGCTTAGGCGTTTGAAAAAGATTCAGTCGATGTTGACCACAAAGCTCGGCACATACTTCCAGTAATGATTGGGCCGATTTATGTTGTTCCTTCCCCACCAGCGCCGCCTGATCGCCATTCACATGTGGGACGACCAAATGACGTTGAATCTTACTGGCTTCCAGCGCAGCAGGCAGCACACCTTTTACAGGTCTCAGACCACCAGATAACGCTAACTCACCAACAAATTCGTAGTTTTTGAGCTTATCTGTCGCGATTTGCTCCGAAGCAGCCAAAATTCCCAATGCAATAGGAAGATCAAAACGCCCTCCCTCCTTGGGTAGATCTGCCGGAGCCAAGTTCACGGTGATCCGCTTAGCAGGAAATTGAAAGTTAGAATTAATGATCGCACTGCGTACGCGATCTTTGGACTCTTTTACCGTTGTCTCTGGCAAGCCTACTAAGGTAAACCCTGGCATGCCGTTGCTGATATGAACTTCTACACTAACCGATGGCGCTTGCACCCCGACGCTTGCTCGACTATGAATGATTGCCAGCCCCATACGTTCCTCAATTTTTTTGAACACTCTGTAAACAAATGTTTTATCTAGTTGGTTATGTTATATACCGCGTCCCAATTGAGAGTTAATGTGAAAAAAGAATGACTTTTTGCTTGTCATGCAGCGGAATTGTGTGATACCACTAATGACGCAAACAATTTCGTAGAACATTACACAACATTTTTTAACGAAAAAAGAACGACAGACAGATGAACCTTTTCGCTCATATCAACGCACTGCTAGCCCTGATTATCGTGGTCATTATTGGCACCGCGCGGGGTATTGTGGGCGAAAGGTAACCACAAATTACAAAAAACCCCCGCACTGAAAAGTCCGGGGGTTTTTTTACAACTACAAGTTGTCATCTGTCTAACCCTCGGACAGTTTAACGGGAAGAATGGGAGTGCACATGAAGTGCAATAAATATGGCAATCGCTACGAGCCACAACGTAGCAAAGGAGGTTTACGATGACTGGTGCACAACTTGTCGTAGCCGCTTTAAGACAGCAAGGCATCGAAACCGTTTTTGGCTACCCCGGCGGGGCCATCATGCCAATCTATGATGCTTTGTATGACGGTGGGGTGGAACACATCCTATGCCGTCACGAGCAAGGGGCCGCTATGGCAGCTATCGGGATGGCTCGTTCCACTCAAGACGTTGCTGTGTGCATGGCAACTTCTGGCCCAGGAGCCACTAACCTTGTTACCGGCCTTGCCGACGCTTTCCTTGACTCCGTACCTCTAGTAGCCATCACAGGCCAGGTTGCTAGCTCTCATATCGGTACCGATGCATTCCAAGAAATGGATGTGATCGGAATGTCCCTAGCCTGTACTAAGCACAGCTATCTCGTGACCGAAATTGAAGATCTAGCTCCGACACTTGCCGAAGCCTTTGAGGTCGCAAAAACCGGTCGTCCGGGTCCTGTCATTGTCGATATCGCCAAAGACGTTCAACTCGCTCAAGCACCCACAGACCTTCTTCCTCCATACATAGCACCAGCAATCGAAGATGTCAGCGCTGAAGATATCAAACGTGCGCAAGATGTGCTGGCAGCATCAACTCGCCCAGTGTTGTATGTTGGTGGTGGCGTGCAACTTGCGAAAGCAACCGATGCAGTACGCGAATTTCTTCGCTTAAACCCAATGCCTGCAGTTAGCACATTAAAAGGTCTCGGTACCATTGAACGCCATGATCCTCACTATCTTGGTATGTTGGGTATGCATGGCACCAAAGCCGCTAACCTAGTGGTTCAAGAAGCCGATCTATTGATTGTGGTTGGCGCGCGTTTTGATGACCGTGTGACGGGTAAGCTCGACACGTTTGCACCAAATGCGAAAGTGATTCACATCGACATTGATGCTGCGGAGATTCATAAACTGCGCCACGCCAACGCACCATTACGTGGCGACATCAACACCATTCTTCCTCAGCTAGAGCTGACTCAAGATATCTCACCGTGGGTTCATCACAGTGAAAGTCTGCGCAGCGGCTTTAAGTGGCGTTACGACCACCCGGGCGAATTAATCTACGCACCGCTATTGCTTAAACAACTGTCTGACATGATGCCAGATAGCTCAATTGTCTCGACCGACGTCGGTCAGCACCAGATGTGGACAGCGCAACATATCCAGCCACGCGAACCACAAAATTTCATCACTTCTGCTGGCCTTGGCACCATGGGCTTTGGCTTGCCAGCAGCGATGGGCGCTGCAGTCGCACGTCCTGATGATCAGTCTATCCTTATTACAGGTGACGGTTCATTTATGATGAACGTTCAGGAATTGGGCACGCTGAAGCGTCGTCAGATTCCAGTGAAGATTGTCCTTCTTAATAACCAACGTCTTGGCATGGTTCGCCAATGGCAGTCATTGTTCTTTGACGGTCGCCACAGTGAAACCATTCTTGATGACAACCCAGATTTCGTGATGTTAGCAAAAGCGTTCGATATCCCGGGCAAAACCATCACCAAGAAAGAAGAAGTCGAACCTGCTCTCAAAGAGATGCTAGCGAGTGAAACTTCTTACATGCTTCACGTTTTGATTGATGAAGAAGAAAACGTGTGGCCATTGGTGCCACCTGGCGCATCAAACAGTGATATGTTGGAAAATACATAGGAGACAATCGCATGGACAGATATTTACTCGACATCAAAGCCGATGACAAACCGGTACTGTTGGAGCGCGTTCTACGTGTGATTCGTCACCGAGGCTTCGTGATCAAACAAGTCGCTGCTACGCAAAACCACGAAAGCAAAGTAGCCAGCGTCGAGATCATCGTCGACAGCGATCGACCAATATCGTTTTTGATCAATCAAATAGAGAAGTTGTGGGACGTTCGTAAGGTTGAGGTGCTAAAAATCCGCAACGATGAACTGCCAAATCACAACTTACAACAACACGTAAGTGCATAAGGAAGGCAACAAATGGCAACGAAAACTGCAGATTTCATTTGGTTTAATGGTGAGATGGTTCCATGGGCAGAGGCGAACGTTCACGTTCTGACTCACGCAATGCACTATGGCACATCCGTGTTTGAAGGCGTGCGCTGCTACAACACACCAAAAGGCCCAATAGTCTTCCGTCACCGTGAGCATGCACAACGTTTAAAAGATTCCGCCAAGATTTACCGCTTTCCGATCCCTTTCTCTGTAGAGGAAATCATGGAAGCGACCCGCGAAACACTGCGCCAAAACAAACTCGACAGCGCTTACATTCGTCCATTGGGTTTTGTCGGTAATGTTGGCTTAGGCGTATGTCCACCAGTTGGCACTGAGATGGATCTAATCATTGCAGCATTTCCTTGGGGCTCTTACTTAGGCGAAGAAGCGCTAGAAAAAGGTGTCGATGCGATGATTTCAAGCTGGAACCGCGCTGCGCCAAACACCATCCCAACTGCGGCTAAAGCAGGCGGTAACTACCTATCTTCACTACTGGTTGGTGGTGAAGCGCGTCGTCACGGTTACGACGAAGGTATTGCGCTAAGCGTAGATGGTTACCTATCGGAAGGGGCTGGTGAAAACATCTTCGTTATCAAAGATGGCGTAATCACCACACCACCAGCAACTAGCGCGATTCTACCGGGCATCACTCGTGACTCGATCATGACAATTGCACGCGATAAAGGCTACGAAGTACGTGAAGCGAACATTGCTCGTGAAGCCCTTTACCTTGCCGATGAAGTCTTCATGACAGGTACTGCGGCTGAGATTGTACCAGTGGCAACCATCGACAAGATTGAAGTGGGCACTGGTAAGCGCGGCCCTATCACTAAAGAACTACAAGCAGCCTACTTTGGCCTATTTGACGGCACCACGGAAGATAAGTGGGGCTGGTTAGACTATGTGTACCCAGAACAGAAGTAAGAAGGATTAGGAAATGCCAAAATATAGATCAGCTACCACCACACATGGTCGTAACATGGCGGGTGCACGAGCACTGTGGCGTGCAACGGGTGTGAAAGAAGAAGACTTCGGTAAACCAATCATCGCCGTTGTAAACTCGTTTACTCAATTTGTTCCGGGTCACGTACACCTGAAAGACATGGGCCAGCTTGTAGCACGCGAAATCGAAAAAGCCGGCGGCATCGCAAAAGAATTCAACACCATCGCGGTTGATGATGGTATCGCAATGGGTCACGGCGGCATGCTGTACTCACTGCCTTCACGCGAACTTATCGCAGACTCTGTGGAGTACATGGTCAACGCGCACTGTGCCGATGCCATGGTATGTATCTCTAACTGTGACAAAATCACTCCGGGAATGTTGATGGCATCTATGCGTCTCAACATCCCGGTTATCTTTGTTTCTGGTGGTCCAATGGAAGCGGGTAAAACCAAGCTTTCTGATCAGATCATCAAACTAGACCTTGTAGATGCGATGATCCAAGGCGCGGATCCAAAAGTGTCTGATGAGCAAAGCGAGCAGATCGAACGCAGCGCATGTCCAACGTGTGGATCGTGTTCAGGCATGTTCACTGCAAACTCGATGAACTGTCTAACAGAAGCCCTGGGTCTTTCTCAGCCGGGCAACGGTTCTATGCTGGCAACGCACGCTGACCGTGAACAACTGTTCCTTAATGCAGGCCGTCGTATCGTTGAACTGACTCGTCGTTACTACGAGCAAGATGACGAATCAGCACTGCCGCGCAACATCGCTACGTTTGATGCGTTCGAAAACGCAATGGCATTGGACATCGCAATGGGCGGTTCAACCAACACCATTCTGCACCTACTTGCCGCGGCGCAAGAAGGTGAAGTGGATTTCGATATGGAAGATATCGATCGCCTATCACGTCAAGTACCACACCTATGTAAAGTGGCACCATCTACCCAGAAATATCACATGGAAGACGTACACCGCGCAGGTGGCGTCATGGCGATTCTTGGTGAGTTAGATCGTGCAGGTCTTCTACACAATGATGCGCGCACCGTGCTTGGCCTTTCGATGAAAGAGCAGCTGGCGAAATACGACATCATCCAAACTGAAGACGAAGAAGTACTTAAGTTCTACCGCGCAGGTCCTGCGGGTATTCGTACTACTCAAGCGTTCTCACAAGATTGCCGCTGGGATCGCCTTGATGACGACCGTGCGGAAGGTTGTATTCGTACTATCGATCATGCCTTTAGCCAAGAAGGTGGCCTAGCCGTTCTATCAGGCAACATCGCATTAGATGGTTGTATCGTTAAGACTGCTGGTGTGGATGAGAGCATTCATAAATTCACTGGTCCAGCTGTGGTATTTGAAAGCCAAGAAGACGCCGTAGAAGGCATCTTGGGTGGCAAAGTAAAAGCTGGCGACGTGGTTGTTATCCGTTACGAAGGCCCTAAAGGTGGTCCGGGCATGCAAGAAATGCTTTACCCAACCACTTATCTAAAATCGATGGGCCTTGGCAAAGAGTGTGCACTTCTGACTGACGGCCGTTTCTCTGGCGGCACATCAGGTCTGTCTATCGGCCACGCCTCTCCTGAAGCAGCAAACGGCGGTGCAATTGGTCTGGTAAAACAAGGCGATATGATCGCAATTGATATTCCAAACCGTTCAATTTCACTCCAAGTGTCTGAACAAGAACTTGCTGAGCGCCGTGCAAAACAAGACGAACTAGGCTGGAAACCAGTTGACCGCCAACGTGAAGTTTCATTTGCACTCAAAGCGTACGCGAGTATGGCAACCAGTGCTGACAAGGGTGCAGTACGAGACAAGTCGAAGCTAGAGGGCTAGCAATGATGGAAGCTCAACCCGAAAAACAAGTGAACCAAACTGGCGCAGATTATCTGCGCCAAATCCTTCGCGCACCTGTTTATGAAGTAGCAACAGTGACGCCACTGCAAGAAATGCCTCGTTTATCTGCACGTATCGGGAATAATGTGCAGATCAAGCGTGAAGATCGCCAACCCGTACACTCGTTCAAATTGCGCGGTGCATACAACATGGTGGCGAGTTTATCTGAAGCACAGAAAGCCGCTGGTGTCATTGCAGCATCGGCAGGTAACCACGCTCAAGGCATGGCGCTCTCTGGTACTAAGCTAGGCATCAAGACCACCATCGTGATGCCCAAAACCACACCAGACATCAAAGTCGATGCGGTACGTGGCTTCGGTGGCAATGTAGTGCTGCACGGCAGCAACTTTGATGAGGCAAAAGCCGAGGCAGAGCGTCTATCCGAGTTAAACGGGTACACCTTTGTCCCTCCTTTCGATCACCCACTGGTGATTGCAGGTCAAGGCACCATCGGCATGGAAATGCTGCAGCAAAATGGTCATCTTGATTACATTTTCGTCCCTGTCGGTGGTGGCGGTTTGGCTGCGGGTGTTGCGGTACTTGTGAAGCAACTGATGCCAGAAATCAAAGTGATTGCAGTTGAGCCAGAAGATTCGTCATGCCTCAAAGCGGCATTGGATGCAGGTGAACCAGTAGTATTAGACCAGGTCAGCATGTTTGCCGATGGCGTTGCAGTAAAACGCATTGGTGAAGAGACGTTTCGTCTATGCCAAAAGTACATTGATGGCCATATTGCAGTCTCTAGCGATGAAATCTGCGCAGCAGTAAAAGACATCTTTGAAGACACCCGTGCGATTGCAGAGCCTTCTGGCGCGCTTGCTCTGGCGGGTTTGAAGAAGTTTGCTGAACAGAACAAGCTGAAAGACAAAAACCTAGGTACGGTATTGTCTGGCGCAAACACCAACTTCCACGGTCTGCGTTATGTTTCTGAACGCTGCGAGCTTGGTGAAAAACGTGAAGGTCTGCTTGCCGTCACCATCCCTGAGCGTCAAGGTGCTTTCTTTGAGTTCTGTAATCTCATTGGCGGCCGTGCCGTGACAGAGTTTAACTACCGCTACAACGATGACGCATTGGCAAATATCTTTGTCGGTGTGCGTTTGCAAGGCGGTCAGGAAGAGCTAGAACATATCATTCACGACTTACGTGATGGTGGCTACCCAGTGGTTGACCTGTCTGATGATGAAATGGCGAAACTGCACGTGCGCTACATGATTGGTGGTAAGCCGTCTAAGCCGCTTAAAGAGCGCCTCTACAGCTTTGAATTCCCAGAGTACCCTGGGGCGCTACTTAAGTTCTTAAGCACACTCGGCACACACTGGAATATCAGTTTGTTCAACTACCGTAACCACGGCGCTGACTACGGACGTGTTTTATGTGGTTTCGAGTTAGATGAAAGCGATTTAGCTCAGTTTTCTGCACATTTACGTGAACTTGGCTATCAATGCAAAGACGAGACAGACAACCCATCGTATAAGTTTTTCTTGTCATAAAACGCCACATTTTAAACATATCAATGAAAACACCTCGCTAATGCGAGGTGTTTTTTATGACTGTAACCAATCTTTATGTAGCTGATTAGGCGACCCAAGATAGTCCACCATCCACTGGATCAATTTATGATTATCATCTTTGCGCCATACTAAGCAGCAGTGACTGAGCGGTTTATCATCCGGCATGACCTTCTCCACCAGCACACCATCATTGATTAAGGGTGTTGCAATATGACGTGGCATGTAACCCACGCCCACCCCATTTTTTAAACATTCAATCGCACTATACCAATTGGGCAATAATAATCGGCGCTGTTGCGGATAATGGCCAGTATGGCGTTTTGGCAGCACGTTCGAAGTATCATCAAGACAGATCGCCGGAAATTGACTCACAAACGCTTCAGTAAGCACTTGTTGTCGAACGCAAGGATGAGCGGGTGACATTACAAATGCCCAATCTAATACGCCCATATCTTTGACTTCAAAATCTCCCCCAACGGGAACCGCAGATGTCGCGCCAACGACAATGTCGGCTCGACCTTGTGCTATGGCTTCCCAAGAACCATTGAAGACCTCCATATTGATCTGCAATTCAGCAAATTCAAACTCGCGATAGAAATCTTCCACCAAAGGTTTGAGTTTTTCTAACTTCACCACGTTATCTAAGGTCAGCTTTAACGTGCTTTTCCATCCTTGAGCCGCTCGCCGCGTTTGTGCTTTCACCTCTTCCATTTGACGCAGCAAAGAGCGCGCCTCGGCCATAAAAAGTTCACCCGCTGGAGTTAGCTCGACTTTCCTTGGTAAACGTCGAAACAGCACCACATCTAAATCTTGCTCGACCTGCCTTACTCCATAGCTGATGGCTGAGGGGACTTTATGCAATACCTCAGCCGCAGCGGTGAAACTGCCTAAACGGGCAACCGTATCCAGCATTTCCAAAGACGCTTTAGAGAACATGATTTAACCTTTCAAAAAATTTGATTGATAACCAACAATTTTAGCGTTTTATTTTCTCAAAATCGAAAAATAGAATAATAAGGTAAATAAATCAGGGTTGGCGCCAACTGATGTTGATTAAAAAATGATTAAATAATTTGACTGGTTGAATCATGAAAATCTCAAAACTACAGCTCATTTATCTGGCAGCATTATCGATGCTTGGCTTCGTTGCTACCGATATGTATCTGCCAGCATTCAAAGCGATGGAAATCGACTTTGCAACAGGCCCTGAGCAAATTGCGCTCTCTTTAACGGTATTCCTCGTTGGTATGGCGATTGGCCAGCTAATGTGGGGATTGGCATCCGATAAATTTGGCCATCGTAATACACTCGCAGCCGGGTTGGTGCTATTTACTATCGCGTCATTCGGTTTGGCTTTCTGTGATCAAGTATGGCAACTACTCACACTGCGCTTTATCCAAGCTATCGGTGTGTGTGCACCAGCCGTGATCTGGCAGGCTATGGTCATTAAACGCTACTCAAGCAGTAGCCAACAAATTTTTGCGACAATCATGCCACTCGTCGCGCTATCACCAGCACTAGCACCTCAATTAGGGGTTGTGTTGGCAGATAACTTCGGCTGGCACAGTATCTTTATTACGCTAACACTGGTTGGTGTCTTTTTGGTCTTTGCGACCATGGCACAAAAAGACGAGAAAGCAGAAATCAAACAAACCAGTATGTCTGCCGACATCAAAGCGCTGCTGAGTTCTAAAAAATACCTTGGCAACGTGTTTATGTTTGCGACGGCTTCAGCTGCATTCTTTGCTTACCTAACTGGGATGCCAGAAATCATGGCGCAACTGGGCTACGAAGCAAAAGATATTGGTTTGAGCTTTATCCCACAAACCATCGCGTTTATGGCTGGTGGCTACTTAGGTAAAGTAGGCGTTCGAAAATTTGGTGATGAAAAGGTTCTGCGCCAACTGATTGGCCTATTTAGTGTCGCGGCATTAATGATTTTCATTGCTTCACAGTGGGATCTGTCATCGATTTGGCCTATTCTTGCGCCATTCTGTTTGATTGCCGTTGCTAACGGCGCGCTGTACCCAATCGTGGTAAACCGTGCATTGGCCAGCGCACAACAGAGCCCTGCAACAGCAGCAGGTCTGCAAAACAGCCTGCAAATCTGTGTAAGTAGCTTCTCAAGTGCATTGGTAGCCGCAATGGCAAGCCAAGCTCAGATGGTTACTGGCATCGCAATCATCATCTGTATGGGTGGGCTGTGGATGGGATACATTCTGTCGAATCGCGAATTATCCAAGCACTTTACGACTCCTGACAACGCCCGAGTCGTGAGTGAAGACGAACTTTAATCGTTCAGATAATAAAAAGAGCCGCGCAATGCGGCTCTTTCTGTTTATAAGCTTTTCAACCCCCACTTCTTGGCAGTCTGCTTAAAAAAGCCTTGAGTCTTTTTCAACTCTACCCAGTGATTGAGATAATTAATCCATACTTGATCGTCTTGCGGCAACAACATAGCAATTGGGGTTGGTTTACGCGGTGCGGTCACTGGCACTATCGCCAACTGTTTAAACTTATCCACCAACGTCGCTGCTTCCACATTGGACGTCACCGATACATCGGCCCTGCGAGCTAGTAGTTCTTGGAAGTCGCGCGCTGGCGCTTCAATAACAATATGTTGAGCAGACGGGAAGAATTCTTTCACCATTTTTTCTTGTACCGTACCTAACGTCGCCGCGACTTTTACTTCTGGTTTATTAAAATCCGCCCAATCAGAGAATTTGGCGAGATCTTTCTTTTGCACCACAGGTACAAAGGCAAGGTAGAAATATGGCAGGCTGTATCCAGCTACTTTCGCGCGCGACATGTTCAGAGATGCGCTGCCAGTAATATCGTACTTGTTGGCGGTAATGCCATTAACTAGCGTCTTCCAATCCGTGGGAACATACTCCACTTTTACACCGAGATCTTTAGCAAGTTCTGTTGTTACATCGATATCGAAGCCACGATAACTGTTTGTCGCGGGGTCTTTCATCGTCATCGGATTCCAATCTCCCGTCGTTCCAACTCGGAGTACGCCATTGTCTAAAATAGATTGAAGACGGCTTTCAGCGTGAGCGACTTGAGTCGCAGCAAGCAAACACATTCCTAGCACTAGTAAAATCTTTCTCATTTTTATTCCCTTAAAAATAATGACCTTATACGGTTTAATAATTAACCTTTATTAGAGCTCTACTGATAACATAGCAGCAACAAAGGAAGTTTTTTAGTTAATTCAGGGAGTAAATGTGACGTTTCGAACTCTATGGCTATTTTCACTACTATTACTCACTGGTTGTTCAGATTATCAATGGGGCTGGTATGTACTTGACCCTTCGACGGATCAAGGGCTCACCAATCTAAAGTTTTTAATCGCTGGGTTTAACGACACCATCCAAGTATCACTCCTTAGTATGTTATTTGCGATGAGCTTGGGCCTAATCGTTGCGTTACCCGCTCTGTCGGACTCAGCCTCTCTGAAGTGGATAAACCGTATTTATGTCGAGGTGATCCGTTCAGTGCCAGTTTTAGTCTTACTACTTTGGGTGTATTACGGCATGCCTACACTATTGGATGTCTCACTCAATCACTTTTGGGCGGGTGTTATTGCACTGACTATCGCTGAGAGTGCGTTTATGGCGGAAGTGTTTCGCGGTGGGATACAAGCTATCAGCCGTGGCCAACATGAAGCGGCTGAATCTTTGGGCTTAAGCTATTGGCAAAAGATGCGCCTGGTAATTCTTCCCCAAGCATTTCGACAAATCCTCCCTCCACTGGGCAATCAATTTGTCTACATTCTCAAGATGAGTTCTTTAGTCAGCGTGATTGGTTTAAGCGATCTCACTCGCCGTGCTAATGAGCTGGTGGTGAATGAGTACTTACCCTTAGAGATTTATACCTTCCTCGTTTTGGAGTACTTGTTACTCATCCTATTTGTATCTCAAGCCGTTCGTTGGCTCGAAAAACGTATTGCCATTCCTAGCTACTAGCGATGAAGCCTTAGCTAGAAACAACAAAGCCGCTCTTGTTGAGCGGCTTTGACAGAGTGTAGGTAATGCTTATTTCTGTTTTACAGGACGCTGCCAGCCAGTAATTTTGCGCTCTTTGACGCGAGTAATTACTAACTCACCTTCTTCAACATCTTTTGTTAGTGTCGTGCCTGCACCGATGGTTGCGCCATCAGCGATAGTGACAGGCGCCACCAGCTGGCTATCAGAACCAACAAAAACATCATTACCGATGATGGTTTTAAACTTGTTCGCACCATCGTAGTTACAAGTGATAGTACCTGCGCCGATGTTAGTACGTTGACCGATCTCTGCATCACCTAAGTAAGTTAGGTGGTTCGCTTTTGAACCTTCTCCGATGCGCGCATTTTTCACTTCAACGAAGTTACCCACATGGGAATCGTTACGCATTTCAGCACCAGGACGAAGGCGAGTAAATGGACCAACCGTACATTCTTCACCAACCGTTGCACCTTCAATCACACTGTAAGGGCGAACGATGGTGTTGTCGTCGATTTCACAATCTTTCAGTACACAACCCGCACCGATAACCACGTTATCACCCAGTGAAACATTACCTTCGATGATAACATTCACGTCGATTTCACAGTCCATACCGCACTGTAACTCACCACGCAAATCAAAGCGTGCTGGATCGCGTAGCATGACACCTTGCTCTAGCAGCTTCTGAGCTTGCATTGACTGGAAAGCACGCTCTAGACGAGCAAGCTGCGCGCGGTCATTGACCCCTTCCACCTCAATGGCATTGACTGGGTGTACTGCCTCAACGGCACGACCTTCATCGTGTGCAGCTGCAATAACGTCAGTTAGGTAGTATTCGCCTTGTGCGTTGTTGTTGTTTAAGCCAGACAACCAACGCTTAAGATCCCCACCAGTCGCAACCATCACGCCAGTGTTGATCTCTTTAATTTGTTTTTGTTCTTCTGTTGCATCTTTTTGCTCAACGATCGCAACAACAGGACCATTTTTACGGATAATACGACCGTAGCCTGTCGGGTTATCTAGAATCACTGTTAGTAGTGCAATACCGCCTGTTGGCTGTGCATCTAATAGGTTTTCAATCGTTTCAGCTGAAATCAGTGGAACATCACCGTAAAGCACCAGTACTTTTTCATCGTCTTCAAACTTCGGAGACGCTTGATCAACCGCATGACCTGTACCTAGTTGCTCCGCTTGCAGTACCCAGTTTACAGGCTCTTCTGCTAGCGTTTGCTGCATTTGATCACCACCGTGACCATATACTAAGTGGATGTTTTGTGCGCCAAGACCTGTACATGTATCGATAACATGTTTTGCCATTGGCTTCCCTGCCAAAGTGTGTAGCACTTTAGGCATGTTTGAATACATACGGGTACCTTTACCCGCAGCAAGGATCACAGCACTGAATTTCATTAATAACCTATTGACGTTCTATTTTAATTGGGCGTTATTTTAAACACCTTGGAAGGATTAGTTAATGGTGGGATGTAAATTTCCAACTAAAATTAATCAAAAAGGCGACCAATTGGCCGCCTTTTTTCATGCAACGTTGCTAATTGAGCTTAGCGACGCTTTTTTGTCAGCTCGATAACTCGTAGCTGAGCAATGGCTTTAGCCAGTTCACTGGCCGCTTGTGCGAAGTCCATGTCACCATGCTGATTCTGGATTTGCTCCTCAGCGCGGCGTTTGGCTTCTTCTGCCTTCGCTGCGTCTAGCTCTTCACCACGGATAGCTGTATCAGCTAGTACAGTCGCTGTACCAGGCTGAATCTCTACCATACCACCAGAAACATAAATAATTTCTTCGTGGCCGTGCTGTTTCACAATACGCACCATACCAGGCTTGATAGCGGTCAGCAGCGGTGTGTGACCATGGAAAATACCAAGTTCACCTTCGCTACCGGTCACCTGAAACGTTTCAACACGACCAGAGAAGATTTTCTTCTCAGCGCTTACTACGTCTAGGTGAAAGGTTATTGCTGCCATATCGCCTCCTAGTTAGCCTTATAGCTTCTTCGCATTCTCAATAGCATCGTCGATGCTACCGCAGTACATAAATGCCTGCTCAGGAATGTCGTCGTATTCACCAGCTAGTAGACCTTTAAAGCCACGTAGAGTCTCTTTTAGAGGTACGTAAATACCAGGGTCACCTGTAAATACTTCTGCTACGTGGTAAGGCTGAGTTAGGAAACGCTCAATCTTACGTGCACGAGATACAACTTGCTTATCTTCTTCAGATAGCTCGTCCATACCTAGGATAGCAATGATATCTTTCAGCTCTTTGTAGCGCTGAAGAGTCTGCTGAACACCACGAGCAACTTCGTAGTGATCTTGACCAACGACTAGTGGATCAAGCATACGAGATGTTGAATCTAGCGGGTCGATCGCAGGGTATAGACCCATTGCAGCGATGTTACGGTTAAGTACAACCGTTGCATCCAAGTGCGCGAACGTTGTTGCTGGAGACGGGTCAGTCAAGTCATCCGCTGGTACGTATACCGCCTGTACAGACGTGATAGAACCTGATTTCGTTGACGTGATACGCTCCTGGAGTACACCCATCTCTTCTGCAAGAGTTGGCTGGTAACCTACCGCAGAAGGCATACGACCTAGTAGTGCTGATACCTCTGTACCTGCAAGTGTGTAACGGTAGATGTTATCAATGAACAGTAGTACGTCACGACCTTCGTCACGGAAACGCTCTGCCATTGTTAGACCAGTCAGTGCAACACGTAGACGGTTACCTGGTGGCTCGTTCATCTGACCGTAAACCATCGCTACTTTTGATTCTTCAGGCTTCTCAACGTTTACAACGCCCGCTTCCTGCATCTCGTAGTAGAAATCGTTACCTTCACGAGTACGCTCACCAACACCAGCAAATACTGATAGACCTGAGTGCTGTAGTGCGATGTTGTTGATAAGTTCCATCATGTTAACGGTCTTACCTACACCTGCACCACCGAATAGACCGATTTTACCACCCTTAGCGAATGGACAAATTAGGTCGATTACTTTAACGCCCGTTTCTAGAAGTGCAATTTCGTTTGATTGCTCTTCGTAGCTTGGTGCACTACGGTGGATAGAGTAAACCTCTTCCGCACCCACTTCACCACGCTCGTCAATCGCGTCACCTAGGACGTTCATGATACGACCTAGAGTTTTAGTACCTACTGGTACTGAAATTGGAGCGCCAGTGTTAACCACTTCTACTCCACGACGTAAACCATCAGAGCTACCCATTACGATACAACGAACTACGCCACCGCCTAGCTGTTGTTGAACTTCAAGAACTAGACGCTCTTTTGAGTCCGTTACGTTTAGAGCGTCATATACACTAGGTACATCGCTCTGTGGGAACTCTACGTCGACTACCGCACCGATGATCTGTACGATCTTACCTGTAGCCATCGTTAATCCTCTAAACTATTTCGTTTTACCTAAGCTTAAACCGCAGCTGCACCACCAACGATTTCTGATAGTTCTTGTGTAATCGCAGCCTGACGGGCTTTGTTGTACACAAGTTCCAAATCGTCAATCAAACTGGTTGCGTTATCCGTTGCAGCCTTCATCGCAATCATTCGAGCCGCTTGCTCACAAGCAAGGTTCTCAACCACACCTTGGTATACCTGAGACTCTACGTAACGCACTAATAGCGTATCCAGTAGAGGTTTTGGTTCAGGCTCATAGATGTAGTCCCATGAATGCTCACGCTGCATCTCTTCGCTGTCCGATTTAGGCAAAGGTAGCAATTGATCGATCGTTGGTTGCTGAACCATAGTATTTACAAACTTGTTGAATACTACATATAGACGGTCCAGTTCACCTTCATCGTATTTCTTCAGCATTACGCCAACAGAGCCGATTAGGTCTTGTAGGCTTGGATTATCTCCAAGACCAGAAACCTGTGCCGCAACTTTTGCGCCACCATGTTTAAAGAAAGCTGTTGCTTTTGAGCCAACAACGGCTAGCTCAATCTCAGCACCTTTCTCTCTCCATGCTTGCATGTCTGTAACGGCTTTTTTGAACACGTTAATATTCAAACCACCACACAGACCACGGTCTGTCGAAACGATGATGTAACCAACACGTTTAGCTTCACGCTCTTCTAGGTACGGATGACGGTACTCTAGGTTTGCGTTAGCCACATGACCGATCACTTTACGCATTGTTTCAGCGTATGGACGAGAAGCTTCCATTGCATCTTGAGAACGACGCATTTTTGAAGCTGCTACCATTTCCATCGCTTTCGTAATTTTCTGAGTGCTTTTAACACTACCGATTTTATTACGTATCTCTTTTGCGCCGGCCATCGTTACTCTCCGTTAGTTGGTGGCAGAAACTGCCACCGACCTAATTACCAAGTTTGGGTTGCTTTGAAGTCGTCAGTCAGTTTCTTCAACTGAGCTTCGATTTCATCGTTGTAAGCGCCAGACTTGTCGATCTCAGCTGCTAGTTCAGCGTATTGACCGCGAGCGTACGATAGTAGAGCCGCCTCGAAATCTAGAACTTTGTTAAGTTCTACATCATCAAGGTAACCGCGCTCTGCCGCGAAGATAGTTAGAGCTTGGTCAAATACAGACATTGGAGCATACTGCTTCTGCTTCATTAGTTCTGTAACTTTTTGACCATGGTCTAGCTGTTTCTTCGTTGCGTCATCAAGGTCAGAAGAGAACTGAGCAAATGCCGCTAGTTCACGGTATGCAGCTAGTGCTGTACGGATACCACCTGATAGTTTCTTGATGATTTTCGTCTGAGCTGAACCACCTACACGAGATACTGAGATACCTGGGTCAACAGCAGGACGAACACCAGCGTTGAATAGCTCAGTTTGTAGGAAGATCTGACCATCGGTAATCGAGATTACGTTAGTCGGTACGAATGCTGAAACGTCACCTGCTTGAGTTTCGATGATAGGAAGAGCAGTCAAAGAACCAGTCTTACCTTTCACTTCACCGTTAGTGAAACGCTCTACGTACTCTTCGTTTACACGAGCTGCACGCTCTAGTAGACGCGAGTGTAAGTAGAATACGTCACCTGGGAATGCCTCACGGCCTGGTGGACGTTTAAGTAGTAGAGAGATCTGACGGTAAGCTACCGCTTGCTTAGATAGATCATCGTAAACAATCAGTGCGTCTTCACCGCGATCGCGGAAGTATTCACCCATCGCACAACCTGCGTAAGGCGCTAGGTATTGAAGCGCTGCAGATTCAGAAGCTGATGCAACTACAACGATAGTGTTTTGTAGTGCGCCGTGCTCTTCTAGTTTGCGAACAACGTTAGCGATAGTCGATGCTTTCTGACCGATTGCTACGTAGATAGAGAAAATACCAGAGTCTTTCTGGTTGATGATCGCGTCGATCGCCAGTGCTGTTTTACCAATCTGACGGTCACCGATGATAAGCTCACGCTGACCACGACCGATTGGGATCATTGAGTCAACTGACTTATAACCAGTTTGCACAGGTTGGTCTACCGATTTACGGTCGATTACACCTGGTGCGATCACTTCTACAGGCGAAGTCATTTTCGCTTCGATTGGGCCTTTACCATCGATAGGCTCACCCAGCGTGTTTACTACGCGGCCTAGTAGTTCTGGACCAACTGGCACTTCAAGAATGCGGCCAGTACCTGTAACTTTCATGCCTTCCTTAAGGTCAGCATATGGGCCCATTACAACCGCACCAACCGAGTCACGCTCAAGGTTAAGTGCCAGTGCATAACGGCCACCCGGTAATTCAATCATTTCACCTTGCATCACGTCCGCTAGGCCGTGGATGCGGATGATACCATCGCTTACCGATACGATAGTACCCTCGTTGCGAGCTTCACTAACAACTTCGAAAGATTCGATACGTTGTTTGATCAGATCGCTAATTTCCGTGGAATTAAGTTGCATGCTCCAATCCCCATTAAGACTGCAATGCATCGCTCAGGCGGTTCAAACGACCACGCGCTGAGTCATCGATGACTAGGTCTCCGGCTCGAATAATAACCCCACCAAGTAGGGTCTCATCTACACTGCAATTCAGCTTCACTTTGCGTTCAAGACGCTTTTCAAGTTTGCTGCCAATGTTTGCAAGTTGTTCATCAGAAAGCTCTGTTGCTGAAATTACTTCAACATCAATTTCTTTCTCATGTTCTTTTTTCAGAGTAAAAAACTCCGTGCAAACATCAGGAAGGGCCGCTAAACGACCATTCTCAGCCATTACCTTCAAAAGGTTTTGACCGTGCGCATCAACTTGTTCGCCGCAAACTGCAACAAAAATTTCTGCCATTTTGTCAGCAGAAACCGAACCCGTTAGTAGTTCGTTCATTTGTTCATTTTTGGCCACTTCAGCAGCAAAAGATAACATTTGGCCCCATTGGTCCAACTGGTCTTTCTCTAAAGCAAAGTCGAAGGCTGCTTTAGCATAGGGGCGTGCGATAGTAGTCAAATCAGACATATGCGCCCCCAGACTTAAAGTTTTGCAGTAATGTTGTCGAGAATATCTTTTTGCGCATCTTTATCGATAGAACGCTCAAGGATTTTCTCAGCACCAGCTACAGCCAGAGTAGCAACTTGTTTGCGCAGCTCATCGCGTGCACGATTGCGTTCAGCTTCAAGTTCTGCTTCTGCTTGCGCTAGGATTTTCTGGCGTTCTGCCTGAGCTTCCTCGCGAGCTTCATCAAGAATTTGAGACTTACGTTTGTTCGCTTGTTCGATGATCTCAGTTGCTGTGCGCTTCGCTTCTTTCAATTGATCAGAAGCGTTGGCTTGTGCTAGATCCAAGTCTTTCGCAGCACGTTCTGCTGCTTGAAGACCATCAGCAATTTTCTTCTGACGCTCTTCGATCGCTTGCATCAATGGTGGCCATACATACTTCATGCAGAACCACACAAATAGTGCGAACGAGATTGCTTGACCTAGCAGAGTTGCGTTTATGTTCACAACAGCTACCCCTCTATTTGGACTTAGTGTTAATCAGTGACAAGCGATAATCGCCCGTCCCGAGTTAAAGGTGATTAACCTAGTTGACCAACGAATGGGTTTGCGAAAGTGAATAGTAGCGCGATTACGATACCGATCATTGGAACCGCATCAAGTAGACCCGCGATGATGAACATCTTAACTTGTAGCATAGGAGCCATTTCTGGTTGACGTGCAGCACCTTCTAGGAATTTACCACCTAGCAGTGCGAAACCAATCGCTGTACCAAGAGAAGCAAGACCGACGATAATACCTACGGCGATTGCAGAAAAGCTCAGTAAAGTTTCCATTACTATCTCCAATTTATAGTTGTTGGCTTAGTGCCCAAATAAAAAGCTTTAAAAAAATTAATGATCAGGATCTTCGTGTGCCATTGACAGGTAAACAATTGTCAACATCATGAATACGAAGGCTTGAATCGTAATAACCAAGATATGGAAGATTGCCCACGGTAGTGAACCCATCCATTGTAAGTACCATGGTAGCATTGCCGCACAAAGAATGAATACAACCTCACCCGCGAACATGTTACCGAATAGACGCATACCAAGTGATAGAGGTTTCGCTAATAGCGATACCACTTCAATTAGTAGGTTAAACGGAATCATCAGTGGGTGATTGAATGGATGTAGTGCAAGTTCTTTTGCGAATCCACCTAGACCTTTTACTTTGATGCTGTAGTAAATCATCAATGCAAAAACGCCTAGAGCCATAGCCATGGTGATATTCACATCAGCAGACGGTACAACCTTAAGGTAAGGGATACCTAGCCAATGCTCTGCTGGGTATGGTAAGAAGTCGATAGGAACTAAGTCCATCACGTTCATCAAAAATACCCAACAAAAGATAGTCAGTGCTAAAGGCGCGATCAGTGGGTTGCGTCCATGGAACGTGTCTTTGACGTTATCGGCGACAAATTCAACGATCATTTCTACAGCACACTGAAGCTTACCCGGTACACCCGCTGTTGTTCTCTTTGCTACTTTGTAAAAAATTCCGAGGAAAATTAAACCAGTAAACCAAGAAAAAAACAGGCTATCGATATGTACGTTCCAGAAACTTGTCTCCGACCCTACTAAACCCAACTTGTATAGCGATAGGTTAGAAAGGTGGTGGGCAATGTAACCGGACGATGTTAGCGCTTCACCTGGCGCAGCCATAACTCATCCTATTTTTTGTTGTTAATGAATAGCACTGGTGCACAGATATTAATACCTAGTACCAGCAAATAGGTTAGTTTGAGGGGAACAAGTTCCACCTGCATATACATGTAGGCAACATAGAACAGTGCAACCGTGATGAGAATTTTCAGTACTTCACCCGTATAGAAGGAAGCAGCGATGCGCTTGGCAGCGCGAGCTCCACTAAACATGAAAGCACACAGCGCGAATACTGCATTGGCAACAACAAAAATGCCTCCGCCAATCAGCGCTGAAAATCCCCAGTCAGGATTTATGGCTACCGCCATTCCTGCTGCCACAAAAATAACCGCGCCAGACTGGATCATTAACAATTGCCTTGCGAGCTCTCGTCCTGGTCTAGCTAACGCAGCTACCATGTATTCGTACCTCTAGTAATATCCACTTCGCACTTAACTCTCTGTGCTGGGAAATTGGCGAAAATTATACGTTCAGTTCAACGTAAAGCAATTCGATTGCATCAAAAACTTACAGTTTTGTTTACAAAACGACAACTTTCGCACAAAATTCGATTAATTAGATTAATTGACCTAAATCAATTATCTCATCTAGGCCTCAAGCTTGGCAATTAGTTGGTCCAATTTGTGAGGCTCATCAAGACTTATCGTCAATTTCGCTTTTCCGTTTGCAGAACGGGTAAGAGAAACTTTTGCATCAAGCAGCTGACTCAATTTATGCGACATTTGCTCGGCTTCGGTATCCTCTTGTTGCCCTTTTTGCTCATTTTGTGGGGCTAAGCACTTTTTTACTAACTGTTCGGTTTGGCGAACAGTCATTTGCTTCTTAGCCACTTGTTGAGCTACTTCGACTTGCTGTTCGCCTTCTAACGCTAACAGAGCTCGAGCATGACCCATTTCCAATTTTTTATCTGCAACCAGACCTTTTACATCAACTTCCAACTGATTCAGACGTAATAGGTTACTGACCGTCGTTCTTGATTTACCAATCACATCGGCCACTTGCTGATGTGTCAGCGTGAATTCATCTTGTAGACGCTCAAGCGCTTGGGCTTCCTCAATCACATTCAAGTCTTCACGTTGAATGTTTTCAATCAACGCCATGGCGATGGCGGCACGATCTTCAACTTTTTTCACCAAACACGGCACGCGTTTTAAACCCGCCTGCCTTGCAGCACGCCAGCGGCGCTCACCTGCGATGATCTCAAACTGACCATTTTCGACCTGGCGAACCACGATTGGTTGAATAATGCCTTGTGATTGAATCGAAGCCGCTAGTTCTTCTAGCGCTTCAGGCGCCATATCTTTACGCGGTTGGTATACGCCCGGCTGCAATTGACCAATCGCTAAATCGGTTAACTCACCGTCTGCCGATAATTCTTGGCTATGCGATGCAATATGCTGTTTTTCACGAGCAAACGAACTGGTCGACAATAACGCATCCAGTCCTTTTCCGAGACCACGCTTAGACATGGGATTGAATTCCTTAGGTTAGAGTTAAACTGGGATTTCTTCGCGGCGGAGCATTTCGCCCGCTAGAGCAAGATACGCTTTGGCACCTGCGGAGTACTTATCGTAGTACATTGCAGGCTTACCGTGACTTGGTGCTTCAGCCAAACGAACATTACGCGGAATGACAGTACGGTAAACTTTATTCCCAAAGTGTTTTTTAAGTTGATCGGATACTTCATTCGATAAGCGGTTGCGTGGGTCGTACATGGTACGCAATAAACCTTCGATTTTGAGGTTTTCATTCACAACAGCCGCTAACTTGCTGATTGTATCCATAAGAGCAGTTAAACCTTCTAACGCAAAGTATTCACATTGCATCGGCACCAACACAGAGTCAGCTGCCGCCATCGCATTGATTGTAAGAAGGTTTAGAGAAGGAGGACAATCAATAAAGATGAAATCATAGTTATCGCGAACTGACGACAATGCATTTTTTAGACGCACTTCACGAGCGAAAACTTCCATCAATTTGATTTCTGCCGCGGTTACGTCTCCGTTCGCCGCGATCAAATCATACTTCCCTGTTGTTTGGGTACAAACGACTTGATCGAACGGTGTATCTTCGACCAAAAGATCGTATGCGGTGGCGTCGACCATATACTTATCCACGCCACTGGCCATCGTAGCATTGCCTTGCGGGTCGAGATCGATCACCAAAACCTTGCGCTTTGTTGCCGCCATCGAAGCCGCTAAGTTAATGCACGTTGTTGTTTTGCCGACCCCACCTTTCTGGTTGGCTATTGCTACAATTTTACCCACGATTACCTCGCTAATTTTCCTTGCGCGATAAGATTACTAGATGACGATCACCTTCCAACTCAGGAACAGCCAAAGATATGATCTCTGTCACACTGCACCATTCAGGAAGCTGATCCATTTCATCTTTAGGGTGCTGTCCTTTCAGCGCTAGAAACACCCCGTGCTCTTGTTTCGGCAAATGGTGGCACCATTCCACCATGTCTGTCATTGAAGCAAAAGCTCGACTCAAAACGCCATCAAATTTTTCTTCAGGATGGAATTCTTCGACGCGACTTTGAATTGGTGTCACGTTTTTCAGCCCTAATGTGTGCACGACTTGCTTGATAAAACGGATGCGTTTGCCAAGACTGTCGAGCAAAAAGAAGGTTTTCTCAGGGTTCATGATTGCCAAAGGGATGCCCGGTAACCCCGGACCAGTACCAACATCAATGAAGCGCTCACCGGACAGGTGTGCGCTTACAACGATACTATCAAGAATATGTTTCACTAACATATCAAGCGGATCACGTACCGATGTTAAATTGTACGCTTTGTTCCATTTGTCGAGCAGTTCGACATAACCAACTAACTGCTCTCGTTGCTGTTCTGACACTTCCAAATCGGTTTTCGCGATCAGTGAATCCAGCTTTGTTCGCAATGCGCTCATTATTCTTCCTCACCTTTCTTCAACAAACCATGCTTTTTCAAGTGAACAAGTAGAATAGAAATTGCAGCAGGCGTAATACCAGAAATGCGTGATGCAATACCGATGCTCTCTGGTTTGGCCTCGCTCAGTTTAGCAACGACTTCGTTTGATAAACCTTTTACATCGCGGTAATCCAAATCAGCAGGTAACTTGGTATTTTCGTGACGCAGTGATTTTTCGATCTCTTCCTGCTGACGCTTGATGTAACCATCGTATTTCACTTGAATTTCAACTTGCTCAGCCGCTTGCTGATCTTCAAGTGCAGGAGCAAACGCTTCAAGTTGCGTCAGTTGCGAATAAGTGATCTCTGGACGACGCAGAAGATCCTCACCACTCGCTTCACGGGCCATTGGGGTTTTCAGCAGCTTGTTCAGCTCATCAACACCCTCTGACTTCGGATTCATCCACGTTGCTTTCAAACGCTGACGCTCCGTTTCCATATTGTTGATTTTCTCGTTAAAGCGAGCCCAACGAACATCATCAATCAAGCCTAGCTCGCGCGCTTTTTCCGTTAAACGCAAATCGGCATTATCTTCACGAAGTAGCAAGCGGTATTCCGCACGAGAAGTGAACATGCGGTACGGCTCTTTGGTACCCATGGTCGATAAGTCATCAATCAACACGCCCATGTAAGCTTGGTCACGACGTGGGCTCCAGCCTTCTTTGTCTTGGCTAAACAAGCTTGCGTTTAGACCGGCCATCAAGCCTTGCGCTGCGGCTTCTTCGTAGCCAGTCGTACCATTAATCTGGCCAGCAAAGAACAAACCATGGATGAACTTCGTCTCGTACGTTTGCTTCAAATCACGTGGATCGAAGAAATCATATTCAATCGCATAACCTGGGCGAACGATGTGTGCATTTTCAAACCCTTTCATTGAGCGCACGATTTGTACTTGCACATCAAATGGCAAGCTGGTCGAGATACCATTAGGGTATAACTCGTGCGTGGTTAGGCCTTCTGGCTCAATGAAGATTTGGTGGCTGTTTTTGTCAGCGAAACGCATCACTTTGTCTTCAATAGACGGACAGTAACGAGGACCAATACCTTCAATCACACCTGCGTACATTGGACTGCGATCCAAGTTACTACGGATCACATCGTGAGTTTGTTCATTGGTGTGGGTAATGAAACATGGAATCTGACGCGGATGCTGTTCACGTTTGCCCATGAACGAGAATACAGGCGTTGGGTTATCACCGTGCTGAGCTTCTAGCACTGAAAAATCAACTGTACGAGCATCAATGCGCGGTGGAGTACCTGTTTTTAAACGATCCACACGGAACGGCAGTTCACGCAGTCGATCCGCTAATGCGATCGATGGTGGATCCCCGGCACGACCACCAGACGAGCTTTCCATACCTATGTGGATCTTACCACCAAGGAAGGTACCCACGGTTAGCACAACGGCTTTCGCATGGAAGCGAAGTCCCATTTGAGTTACCACACCAACTGCGCGATCTTGTTCAACAATCAGATCATCAACTGACTGCTGGAACAACGTTAAGTTAGGCGCATTTTCTAATGCATTACGAACGTACGCTTTGTACAGAGCGCGATCGGCTTGAGCTCGAGTTGCTCGTACTGCAGGACCTTTGGAGGCATTTAGTGTACGAAACTGAATACCTGCATGGTCGATGGCTTCAGCCATCAAACCGCCCATAGCATCTACTTCTTTTACTAAGTGACCTTTACCAATACCACCGATCGCCGGATTACAAGACATCTGGCCTAATGTATCGATGTTATGGGTAAGGAGAAGCGTTTTTTGTCCTGTGCGTGCAGATGCGAGCGCGGCTTCCGTTCCTGCGTGTCCGCCACCGACAACAATGACGTCAAAGTTTTCGTGATAAAGCATGAACTGACCTCAGGTATTCAAAGGGATTTAATGGACAGATAAAGGAGCCGTATTTTACCTGCTTTATGCCAGAGAGAAAAACGTTTTCTCGTTTTATCCGTTTTAAGCTTCAAGATAAATATATATAAGATCTATATATATGATCTTTTATTAGATCTACTATTAGGATCGAGCGTTTCTGTGGATAACCTAAAAATGATCAACAAGATCATGGATCTTCTTTGGATCATATCTTGTGATCATGATTGGATCAGATCGAGGATTACCTGGGATCAAAAGTGGTGGTTATACACAGGGGGTAAAATTGATCAAAGTTGTTATTGGGATAACTAAAGGAAAATCACTGGATCTTATTGTAGTTATCCACAGTCTGTTTGGTTGGTTTTTGAGCGGTTAAACAAAATAATTTGGTGGGAGTTATTCACATGGGAGAAAACAGAGCCGAATTTCGACTCTGTTGAAGGGAAAGTCGTGAGTTTAAAAACGTTCGATATTCTCTTTTAACCACATCTCTGCGGCGTCTTCTGGCACATCATGGCTCAGTACATCGATTTTAAAGCAATCTGCGAGAGGGGTTGCACCAATATCCTCTAATAAATCATAAGCGTGTTGACCAGCGGCACAGAACGTATCGTAGCTAGAGTCACCAATCGCAATCACCGCAAATTTTACATCAGTCATTTTTGGCGGTGTATTTTGTAATGCTGCGATAAAAGGTTGGATATTATCAGGATACTCACCAGCTCCATGTGTAGAGGTGATCACCAACCACGTACCTTGATTTTCGATATCACTGAGGGAAGGCTGGTTGTGGATCGTTGTTTCAAATCCATTCTCGTTGAGTAGATCACTCAGGTGATCCCCTACGTATTCTGCGCCACCTAACGTGCTGCCTGTAATAATGTGGATCATACTTCTTCCTTATTGAATGCGACGGCTAAAGCTCATGGATGGCTTGCCGTACAAAAAGAAACGCGGTGTGAGTTAAGCTCAGCACCGCGCGTTCGATTGTTTACTTCCCGATACAGAATGAAGAGAAGATTCGTCCCAGTAAGTCGTCAGAACTGAACTCACCGGTAATCTCATTGAGATGTTGTTGGGTGATGCGTAGCTCTTCAGCCAATATTTCACCAGCCATATAGCCTTCAAGCTGCTCCTGGCCTATTTGAAGGTGCTGTGCGGCACGTTCTAATGCATCGAGATGACGACGACGAGCCATAAACCCACCTTCACTGTTGCCAGAGAAGCCCATACACTCCTTGAGATGATCGCGCAGAGCTTCAACCCCTGCACCAGTCTTCGCTGACAAACGGATAAGGGTAGGGTTATTGACGTGGCAGATCCCCATATCTTCACCCGTTTGATCCGCTTTATTACGGATCACAGTTATACCAATGTTGTCTGGTAGGCGATCCACAAAATCTGGCCAGATATCTTTCGGATCGGTGGCATCGGTTGTCGTGCCATCCACCATGAACAACACGCGGTCTGCTTGGGCTATTTCATCCCACGCGCGTTCGATACCGATTTTCTCTACTTCATCGGAAGCATCACGCAAACCTGCTGTATCAATGATGTGCAGAGGCATGCCATCAATATGGATATGCTCACGCAGTACATCACGCGTGGTTCCTGCGATGTCGGTTACGATTGCAGACTCTTTACCCGATAGTGCGTTCAGTAGGCTTGATTTGCCCGCGTTTGGACGACCCGCAATCACGACTTTCATCCCTTCACGCATAATAGCGCCTTGGTTAGCTTCTTTGCGCACCGCATCTAGGTTGTCGATGATGGCTTGTAGGTCACCAGCCACTTTACCGTCGGCCAAAAAGTCGATCTCTTCTTCAGGGAAGTCGATGGCTGCTTCAACATAGATACGCAAATGAATCAGCGACTCAACTAAGGTATTAATGCGGCCTGAAAATGCGCCCTGTAAGGATTGCAGTGCCGATTTTGCTGCTTCTTCAGAACTGGCATCAATGAGGTCTGCGATCGCCTCGGCTTGAGCGAGGTCGAGTTTATCGTTCAGAAATGCGCGTTCAGAGAACTCACCAGGGCGAGCAGCTCGAATACCATCTATACCTAGAATGCGTTTTATCAGCATATCCATCACGACAGGGCCGCCATGGCCTTGCAGCTCAAGTACGTCTTCACCGGTAAATGAGTGTGGGTTAGGGAAGTACAGTGCGATGCCCTGATCAAGCACAGTGCCATCTTTTGACTTAAACGGCAGGTACTCTGCGTAGCGGGGCTTTAGTGTTTTGCCAGTGACTTCTAACGCCACTTGGTTGGCTTTAGGGCCAGAAACTCGAATAATACCGACACCGCCACGACCAGGCGCGGTCGCTTGAGCGACAATCGTATCTGTAGTCATAATTTTGCCTTTTGAGCTGGGCTATAGGGAAGATACCTAGGGAGCCATCACAATTAATTAGCTGAATTGTAATCAGCCAAAAACAAAAAGGCGACCTTTTGGCCGCCTTTCTCAATCATTTCCTAAAAGGTTACTTGCTGTGTAAGCCTTTTTTCTCTAATCCTTTGTAGATCAGAGTTTGCTGGATAAGCGTTACGATGTTCGACACCAACCAGTACAGAACGAGACCTGATGGGAAGAACAAGAAGAAGAAGGTAAACATAACCGGCATAAAGGTCATGATCTTCTGCTGCATTGGATCCGTTACCGTTGTCGGGCTCATCTTCTGGATTAGGAACATAGACGCACCCATCAATAGCGGCAGGATGTAGTAAGGGTCCTGCGCTGAAAGGTCATGAATCCAACCGAAGAATGGTGAGTGACGTAGCTCTACCGATTCCATTAGCGCCCAGTATAGTGCGATGAAAATAGGCATCTGTAGGATAAGAGGTAGACAACCACCTAGTGGGTTCACTTTCTCTTTCTTGTACAGTTCCATCATTTCTTGGCTCATGCGCTGACGGTCATCACCGATACGCTCACGCATTGCTTGCAGCTTAGGCTGTAGCATGCGCATTTTCGCCATAGACGTGTATTGCGCTTTTGTTAGTGGGTACATTGCACCACGAACGATGAAGGTCAGACAGATGATTGCCACACCCCAGTTACCAACAAAGCTCTGGATGAATGAAAGCAACATATGAAGAGGCTTCGCAATGAACCATAACCAGCCGTAGTCCACTACTAGGTCTAGGTTAGGTGCCACTTCTGCCATTTCATCTTGCAGTTTTGGACCAACCCAAAGTGTTGCTTCAAACTTAGCCTGATCGCCTGTTGCGATAGTTTTGTTTGGCATACGAACGCCGATGTCGCCTAGGTTGCCAATTACACGAGTGTATAGGTTAGTACCTGGTTCGTTACGTGGGATCCAAGCTGCGGCAAAGTAGTGCTGAATCATTGCTGCCCAACCTTGGCCATCGGCTAGGTTAAGAGACAGGTTGCGATCCTGCATATCATCAAAGCTGTACTTCTTGTAACGCGTATCTTCTGTTGAGTATGCGCCACCACGGTAAGTAGGCATTGTGATGCTACCACCATCGTCCATTAGGTTTTGACGTAGGTGAGCGTACATACCAAATGTTGCGTTGTTGCCTGAGTTGTTCACTACATCGTATTCAACATTAAGCGCGTAGCTGCCGCGTTTAAAGATGTAAGTTTTGGTGTATTCGATGCCGTTTGCAGTGAATGTCATCGGAACGCGAAGTTCATCTTGACCGTCAGCCATTGTGAAGCTGTCTGCACTTACGTTGTAGTGAGGGCGATTTGTGCTGCTCAAGTCGATACCTTGAGGACCCACTAGACCGCTTTGAGCGATAAATTGGTGACCTTGAGCGTCTTTAAGCAGAACAAAGGAATCTGATGAATCTAACTCAGCAGAGTATTCGTTAAGGTTGGCATGTACCACATCGCCACCAACGGTGTCGATCGACAGAGTTAAAACATCAGTCGTTACTGTGATAGTTTTTGCAGAAGCTTGCTGTTGACCAGGAACTGGGTCAAGTTCATCAGCAAAAGATGGTGCAGGTAGAGTGCTGCTTGATTGAGCCTGTTCAACTGCTTGAGGTTCTGGATTCTTTGCAACTTGCCATTGTTGAAACAGCAAAAAAGAAACCAGGGCCAAACCGATGAGCAGGATATTACGTTGAGAATCCATCGTTAGTTATCTCTGTCTTGTTTTTGGACTGGTGGAACGGGGTCATACCCCCCTTCATTCAAAGGGTGGCATTTTAATAGACGTTTGCCTGATAACCAACATCCTTTTACAAAACCGTGAGCTCTCAAAGCTTCTAGCGCGTAAGTGGAACAGGTTGGTGTGAACCGGCAACGAGGACCAATCAAAGGGCTGATAAACCAGCGATACAGATAAACGAGCCCAATGGCTATCCACGTGAAGGGCGAGACAGGCGTTGCCATAGCTTATCAAACAACTTAAAAATTTCCTCATTGCTTAAATCTTGCGCGCTTTTCTTTGCAATCACAACAAAATCTTTGTTTGGAAGCTGATGTTGATTGTTACGAAAGCTTTCACGAGCCAAACGCTTAAATCGGTTACGACCGACAGCCGTTTTGATTTGCTTTTTGGGAACCGCTAAACCTAATCGTGGGTGAGAAAGTTTGTTATTGCGAGCAATGATGGTGAAATGAGGCGAGCCAGCTCGATGAGCTTGCTGGAAGACGTTTTGATAATGCTCGGGAGTTAACAAACGTAACTCCCGATTAAACGCGTACGTGTTCAAAATAAACTAGCGATTATTTTGATAGGCGCGCACGGCCTTTTGCACGACGTGCGTTGATAACTTTACGACCGTTCTTAGTTGCCATGCGAGCACGGAAGCCGTGAGTACGCTTGCGCTTTAGAACTGTAGGTTGAAAAGTGCGTTTCATGATAATTACCTTTACTGATCAGTAGTTTTAGGTTCTTGTTAAACCCGGCGTGGGTATTTGCTTTCTTATATAAAGAAGCTCTTTATATAGAGAAGGACAACCGACGCCTCTCAACAAAGAGGCGGAATTGTAATCACACTCACATAATGTGTCAATGACTCAATGAGTACGAAATTCCGGCCGGGCGATTATACGTAGTGTGAGTAAAATCTCAAGGATCAATCGATCCTGATGCTTGATCGTTACTCTATTCCTACTTGGTTAAGGAATTTTTTCAAACGAGGATCTTGTGGATTATCGAAGATATCCTGTGGAGAACCTTGCTCAACGATATTGCCTTCCGCCATGAAGATCACTCTATCAGCGACTTCTTTCGCGAATTGCATCTCGTGCGTCACCACTAGCATGGTTTGATGCTGATTAGCTAACTTCTTCATTAATGAGAGAACTTCACCGACCCATTCAGGATCCAGCGCAGAAGTTGGTTCGTCAAACAACAGCAGTTCTGGTTGTAGCGCCATCGCTCGGCCGATACCCACACGTTGTTGTTGGCCGCCAGATAATGCCGCTGGATAACTATCGCCTTTATCCCCAAGGCCGATGTCATCCAGAATTTGTTGCGCTCGTTTGAGAGCATCGGCTTTTTTCCAACCTCGAACGGTCACTAGACCTTCGGCAATGTTCTGGCGCGCATTCATATGGGCAAACAGGGCATAGTTTTGGAACACAAAGCCAGTTCGACGACGCAGCGCTAATACTTCGGCTTTAGTGTGTTTTTGAGTATCAACGGAGATGTCATCTATCGTTATACGACCTTCATCTGCTTGTTCTAGGAAGTTCACCGTACGCAGCAAGGTTGATTTACCCGTACCACTTGAGCCGATAATCACGATGATCTCACCTTGCTTAATATCGAGGTCGATGCCTTTCAGCACTTCAGTCTCACCAAAACGTTTGTGAATATTTTCTAACTTAATCATCGTACGTACGCCTTATTCAGTTTTGCTTCTGCCCAGATTTGTACGCGAGTCAGAATCACCACCACGCCCCAGTAAATAAGAGCAACCGCAAGGAAAGCTTCAAAGAAACGGAAACTTGATGAGGCTTCCATCTGTGCTTTCGCCATGATTTCGGCCACACCAAGCGTGAAGGCGAGAGACGTTGACTTGATCATATCGATGAAATAGTTCATCAATGAAGGCAGTGCGACACGCGTTGCTTGAGGTAAAATCACTCGGCGCATTGCTTGGGATGTCGTCATACCGACCGATAAGCTCGCTTCCATTTGGCTGCGATCAATACCAATAATGGCGGCACGAATACTTTCCGCCATATAAGCGGCAAAGTGCAGCGTTAAACCGATAACCGCTGCTGAAAAGGCGTCGATACCGACCATCAATGGAAAAATTTGCGGTAAGCCGTAATAAAGCAGGAAAAGCTGAACCAACAGTGGGGTGCCACGGAAGAAGCTGATGTACAGTTGGCTTAATTGATCCAGAACTGGCAGTTTAAATACGCGAATATTGGCTAAAATGACGGATAAAATCAGCGAAAACACCAATCCCCATGTCGCCATTTCCATGGTTGTGCCAAGATATTTCAGCAATATCGGCAGCAGTTCCAACATGTAATTAAAGTCAAATCCCATACGGCTTACCTAAAGGCTAGAGAAAAGAAAAGGTGGAAAACAAGTTCCACCTTTACGTAAGTTTATTTTAGTCCGAGAGTGATACCACTTTGCGGCCTAAAGTACAAAGAGTTCTTATTTCGTGATGTCAGCGCCAAACCACTTCACGGAAATTTTCTCTACTGTACCATCTGCGCGCATCTCAGCCAGTGCTTTGTTTACTTCTTCTTGCAGCTTACGACCTTTCTCGTTGTCAACGAAAGGCCATGCGTTTTGAATGGTCTCAAACGGTTCGCCTGCCAATTCCAGAGGAAGGCCAGTTTTCTTAATCAGCTCTAACGCAGAAAGACGATCCATTACAAATGCATCTGCTCGACCGAGCGCCACGTCATGTTCGATACCTGTGTCGTACGTTTTAATGTTGATCTTGCCGTCTTTGTCGTATTGACGCAGCAGTTGTTCAAAGTTAGAGCCTAGGTTCACCGCAACGGTTTTGCCCGCAAGATCGTCAACACCTTTGATGCTGTCGTTGCCTTTACGCACGGTAATTTGTGCGCCATCTACAACGTAAGGGTCAGCAAATAGGTATTTAGCTTTACGCTCGTCAGTCATGGTGATTTGGTTGGAGATCGTATCGATACGACCAGTTTCTAAAAGACCAAATAAACCAGAGAAGTTGGCTGTTACGTATTCGATTTTGTAATCGTTACGTTTACCGATTTCATCCCACATGTCGACTTCAAAGCCTTGTAGCTTGTCTTGCTTTACAAAAGTAAACGGGAAGTAGCGACCTGACATACCAACTTTGACTTCAGTAGCGGCTTGTACGGTTGCTGCCGACAGTGCAATGGCTGCAACGGCAACCTTAATCCAGTTTTTCATAATACATCTCCATAATTTTATGGTTGGAAATACTACTGTTAGTTAGCTCAATTAAATAAATAACCAAGAGCAATAACCTAGACCTGTGAGTTATTAGATAATAGAAGAAGAATGTTAAATGTGACGAAAATGCGAACTGAACCTAGCGAAATGATCGACAAAATCAGCATTGGGAATAAAATAATACACAGACTTATCACCAATCGCTCGATCTTGTGAATTTTGCCCAATTGTGGATCGTTGTGTGGGCAAATTTGGGGCAAGGTGTGTTGATCTCATCAAGTTTGCAGAAATAATTGTGAATAACTTGGATCTTATTCACTGGATCGTCGATCAATCGCTGGCGATCTTGGTTATCAACAGGTAAAATTGCCAGTCTTTTCCGATAATTCAATTACTCAGTGGGGGCACCGTGTCATCTTCGCTTTGGCTGCAATGTTTGCAGCAGCTTCAAGAAGAGCTACCAGCTACAGAATTCAGCATGTGGGTTCGTCCGCTACAAGCGGAGCTCAATGACAATACTCTCACTCTATTCGCGCCAAACCGCTTTGTGTTGGACTGGGTGCGTGATAAGTATCTGAACAATATTACTCGCTTACTGCAGGAATACTGCGGTGGCGATATTCCTAACTTACGTTTTGAAGTGGGGAGCCGACCTGTCTCTGCACCAAAACCAGCGCCGACACGTACGCCTGCAGATGTGGCTGCCGAGTCATCTGCTCCTGCGCAATTACAGGCGCGTAAGCCAGTACACAAAACCTGGGATGACGACGCTCAAGCGATTGCGGCTATCAATCACCGCTCAAACATGAACCCAAAACACAAGTTCGATAACTTTGTTGAAGGTAAGTCGAACCAACTGGGTTTGGCTGCGGCGCGTCAGGTATCGGATAACCCAGGTGCAGCTTACAACCCACTATTCCTATACGGCGGCACGGGTTTGGGTAAAACCCACTTATTGCATGCGGTGGGTAACGCGATTGTGGATAACAACCCGAACGCAAAAGTGGTCTACATGCACTCAGAACGTTTTGTGCAAGACATGGTGAAAGCGCTGCAAAACAATGCGATTGAAGAATTCAAACGCTACTACCGCAGCGTGGATGCGCTCCTTATCGATGACATCCAATTCTTTGCTAATAAAGAACGTTCACAAGAAGAATTCTTCCATACCTTCAACGCACTATTGGAAGGTAATCAGCAGATCATTCTAACGTCTGACCGTTATCCTAAAGAAATTAATGGCGTTGAAGATCGTCTTAAATCTCGCTTTGGTTGGGGTCTTACTGTTGCGATCGAGCCACCTGAGCTTGAAACGCGTGTGGCGATCTTGATGAAAAAAGCCGAAGATCACCAAATCCACCTTGCTGATGAAGTGGCATTCTTCATTGCCAAGCGTCTGCGTTCGAACGTTCGTGAGCTCGAAGGTGCACTGAACCGTGTTATCGCGAACGCGAACTTTACTGGTCGTCCAATTACGATTGATTTTGTTCGTGAAGCGCTGCGCGATCTGCTTGCTCTACAAGAGAAGCTGGTGACGATCGATAACATTCAAAAGACCGTGGCGGAATACTACAAGATTAAAGTGGCGGACTTGCTGTCTAAGCGTCGTTCTCGTTCTGTAGCGCGTCCTCGTCAGCTGGCCATGGCGTTAGCAAAAGAACTAACCAACCATAGCTTGCCTGAAATTGGCGATGCGTTTGGGGGCCGCGATCATACGACCGTACTTCATGCGTGTCGCAAGATTGAGCAGCTGCGTGAAGAGAGCCACGACATTAAAGAAGATTACTCTAACTTGATTCGCACCCTGTCTTCGTAATCGGTTAGAATAACGGTATTCTAAGCAAATCATTTATTGAGCTGACAGCGTAAAGAGCCAAGCATGAAATTTACCATTGAACGTAGTCATTTAATCAAACCGCTACAGCAGGTTTCGGGCGCTTTAGGTGGCCGACCAACTCTGCCAATCCTGGGTAACCTACTTCTTAAAGTAGAAGAGAACGTATTGTCGATGACGGCAACCGATCTTGAAGTAGAGTTAGTAAGCAAAGTGACGCTAGAAGGTGATTTTGAAGCGGGCAGCATTACCGTTCCTTCGCGTAAGTTTCTCGATATCTGTCGTGGTTTACCGGACGATGCGATCATCACATTTGTATTAGAAGGTGATCGCGTACAAGTTCGCTCTGGTCGCAGCCGTTTCTCGTTGGCAACGCTTCCTGCAAACGATTTCCCTAATATTGAAGACTGGCAAAGTGAAGTGGAAGTATCACTGAGCCAAGCTGATTTACGTACGCTGATCGACAAAACTCAGTTCTCGATGGCGAATCAAGACGTTCGTTACTACCTCAACGGCATGTTGTTTGAAATTGACGGCACCACGCTACGCAGCGTAGCGACGGACGGCCACCGTATGGCGGTATCGCAAACTCAGCTAGGTGCGGACTTTGCGCAGAAGCAAATCATCGTGCCACGCAAAGGTGTGCAAGAATTAGTAAAGTTGATGGATGCGCCAGAGCAGCCCGTAGTACTTCAGATCGGTAGCTCCAATGTTCGTGCTGAGGTGAATAACTTTACTTTTACCTCTAAGTTGGTTGATGGTCGTTTCCCTGACTACCGCCGTGTATTGCCTCAGAGCACCAATAAGACACTAATAGCAAGTTGTGACGAGTTGCGCCAAGCCTTCTCTCGTGCTGCTATTCTTTCCAACGAAAAATTCCGTGGCGTGCGTGTGAATCTGGCTGATACTGAAATGCGCATAACCGCGAATAACCCAGAACAAGAAGAAGCGGAAGAGATGCTTGATGTAACCTTTGAAGGTGACGCCATCGAAATCGGCTTTAACGTAAGCTATGTGCTTGATGTTCTGAACACGTTGCGTTGTGAAAATGTACGTGTGTCGATGTCGGATGCTAACGCTAGCGCGTTGATTGAAAATGCCGACGATGACAGTGCCATGTACGTGGTGATGCCAATTCGTCTATAAGCCAACTGAATGCCTCTTTCTCGTCTCATCATTCAGCAGTTTCGAAACATTAAAGCCTGTGATATTGAGTTATCAGCAGGCTTTAACTTTCTTATCGGGCCGAACGGCAGCGGTAAAACCAGTGTCTTAGAAGCGGTTTATCTGCTCGGGCATGGCCGCTCATTCAAGAGCTCTCTCACCGGACGAGTGATACAAAATGAGTGTGACGAACTGTTTGTTCATGGTCGTTTTTTGAACTCGGATCAATTTGAGCTACCTATCGGCATTAATAAGCAGCGTGATGGCTCAACAGAGGTTAAAATAGGCGGTCAATCTGGACAAAAATTAGCGCAGTTGGCACAAGTTCTGCCTCTGCAGTTGATACACCCAGAAGGGTTTGATTTACTGACAGATGGCCCTAAACATCGTCGTGCGTTTATTGATTGGGGCGTGTTTCATACCGAGCCCGCTTTTTATCAAGCATGGGGAAGGTTCAAGCGCCTGAACAAGCAGCGCAACGCGTTGTTGAAAACCGCCAATAGTTATCGTGAGCTCAGTTATTGGGATCAGGAAATGGCAGGATTGGCTGAAAACATCAGCCAATGGCGAGCAAGTTACATCGAGCAGATGAAAACTGTCGCAGAAACTATCTGTCAGACATTTTTGCCAGAATTTGAGATCCAATTGAAGTATTATCGTGGCTGGGATAAAGACACTCCATACCACGAGATACTAGAAAAGAATTTTGAGCGTGATCAGGCATTGGGATACACCTTTAGTGGCCCAAACAAAGCTGATTTGCGCATTAAAGTGAACGGAACGCCCGTTGAAGATGTTCTGTCACGCGGTCAATTAAAACTCATGGTGTGTGCATTGCGTGTAGCGCAAGGGCAACACCTGACAGAGATGGCCGGTAAACAATGCATTTACCTAATTGATGACTTCGCGTCGGAATTAGATAGCCAACGTCGCAAGCGTCTTGCTGACTGCTTAAAAGAGACGGGCGCACAAGTATTTGTAAGCTCTATCACTGAAAGCCAAATCGCCGATATGTTGGACGATAACGGTAAATTGTTTCATGTGGAACATGGCAGGATAGAGTCAAACTAGAAGAGAGAAACTCATGTCTGAAAATTACGATTCATCGAGTATTAAGGTACTGAAGGGTCTGGATGCGGTACGTAAGCGTCCAGGAATGTACATCGGCGATACGGACGACGGCACCGGCCTTCACCACATGGTTTTCGAGGTGGTGGATAACTCAATTGATGAAGCGTTGGCAGGTCACTGTAAAGACATCGTTGTGACAATTCATGAGGATAACTCGGTTTCCGTTAGCGATGATGGTCGTGGCATTCCAACAGAAATCCACTCAGAGGAAAATGTCTCTGCAGCAGAAGTAATCATGACGGTTCTTCACGCGGGTGGTAAGTTCGACGATAACTCATACAAAGTATCGGGTGGTCTTCACGGGGTAGGTGTTTCAGTAGTAAACGCACTATCAGAGAAAGTTGAGCTAACGATTCATCGTGGTGGCCATATCCATACGCAAACCTACCGCCATGGTGAGCCTCAAGCGCCACTAGCTGTTGTGGGTGATACGGATAAAACCGGTACACAAATTCGTTTCTGGCCAAGTGCCGAAACGTTCTCTAACACTGAGTTCCACTATGACATTCTGGCGAAACGCCTGCGTGAACTGTCATTCCTGAACTCTGGTGTGTCGATCAAATTGGTTGATGAACGTGAAGCGGACAAACATGATCACTTCATGTATGAAGGTGGTATTCAAGCGTTCGTTGATCACCTAAACACCAACAAAACGCCAATCATCGAAAAAATCTTCCACTTTAACTCTGAGCGTGAAGACGGCATTTCAGTTGAAGTGGCGATGCAATGGAACGATGGTTTCCAAGAGAACATCTTCTGCTTTACCAACAATATCCCACAGCGTGATGGTGGTACTCACCTTGCTGGTTTCCGTGCTGCGCTAACACGTACATTGAACAGCTTTATGGATAAAGAAGGTTTCTCGAAGAAAGCGAAAACAGCGACTTCAGGCGACGATGCGCGTGAAGGTCTAACTGCGGTTGTTTCGGTGAAAGTGCCTGATCCTAAGTTCTCAAGCCAAACAAAAGACAAACTGGTTTCTTCTGAAGTGAAATCAGCTGTTGAGTCTGCAATGGGTGAAAAACTGTCTGAGTTTCTGATTGAGAACCCGACAGAAGCGAAGATGGTTTGTTCGAAAATCATCGATGCAGCACGTGCTCGTGAAGCAGCGCGTAAAGCTCGTGAAATGACGCGCCGTAAAGGTGCACTAGACCTAGCTGGCCTTCCAGGTAAACTTGCAGACTGTCAGGAAAAAGATCCGGCACTCTCTGAACTATACATAGTGGAGGGTGATTCGGCAGGCGGCTCCGCAAAACAAGGCCGTAACCGTAAGAACCAAGCAATCCTACCGCTAAAAGGTAAGATTCTTAACGTAGAAAAAGCGCGTTTCGACAAGATGCTGTCTTCGCAAGAAGTAGCAACGCTGATCACTGCACTTGGTTGTGGTATCGGTCGTGACGAGTACAACCCGGACAAGCTTCGTTACCACAACATCATCATCATGACCGATGCCGATGTCGATGGTTCGCACATCCGTACGCTACTGTTGACCTTCTTCTACCGTCAAATGCCAGAGCTTATCGAGCGTGGCTATGTGTACATCGCTCAGCCACCACTATACAAAGTGAAAAAAGGCAAACAAGAGCAGTACATCAAAGATGAAGAAGCGATGAACCAATACCAAGTATCATTGGCTCTGGACAACGCATCGCTACACGTAAACGCAGAAGCACCAGCATTGGCAGGTGAAGCACTAGAGAAGCTTGTTCAACAGTACAATGCGGGTATTAAACTGGCGGAACGTATGAGCCGTCGTTACCCAAGTGCTTTGGTAAACGAGTTGATTTACATTCCTCGCCTAACGCCAGAGCAATGCCATGACGCATCAGTTGTGGAAGCTTGGACGAAGCAGCTTATTGAACAGCTGAATGCGAAAGAAGTGGGTGCAAGCCAGTACAGCTACGAAGTTGAGCAGCACGAAGAGCTAGGCTTAAACTTGCCTAAGATTGTGGTTCGTACTCACGGCGTGACGCACGAACATGCAATTAGCATCGACTTCCTAAACTCGAAAGAGTACCGCAAGTTGGCTGATCTATCAGAAGCACTTGATGGACTTCTGGAAGAAGGCGCGTACATCAAACGTGGTGAGCGTACTATGCCAGTGGCAAACTTTGCAGAAGCGCTTGACTGGTTAGTGAAAGAGTCAATGCGTGGCTTAAGCCGTCAGCGCTACAAAGGTCTAGGTGAGATGAACCCAGACCAACTTTGGGAAACCACCATGGACCCAGAAACTCGTCGTATGATGCAGGTAACGATTGAAGATGCGGTAGGCGCAGATCAACTGTTCACTACGCTAATGGGTGACCAAGTAGAACCTCGTCGTAACTTCATCGAAGAGAACGCACTGAAAGTAGCGAACCTAGACGTATAACGACACTGTTCGTGATAGTAAAAAGCAGCGAGAAATCGCTGCTTTTTTTGTTGTACCACCAGCTAAAATCGCCACTTTCTGCTAAAGCGGATGTTTTTCTGGTACTAACTGCCAACAACCCGATCAAGCCTGCCATTTTATTTCTGTTTTCTTTTTTTCTCGCCATTTTGTTCGCTTGAGCGTTTTTGCTTTCTTTTTTCTGCTCGCTATAGTGCTGAAGAGCTGATGAATAAGGAGACTAAGAAAATGGTGATGACTTTCCTGAACTAAGCCGGAAGTGATGCACTTCCGGTTCAATGCACTGAATTTATTTGTAAGACAAGGCATTAAGAAGGAAATAATCATGTTTGAACGCTGGTTCTCAGCGTACTGCTTGGCGCTGCGAACTTGGTGGTTAACCAGTCGCTTTTTAACCTATCAATCACCACTAAGGTTGTTATCGCTATTTGAAACCTGCGAGCAACAAGCCCATTGCCGTAACCGAACTCGTATTGCGGTTGGGGACACGGTTCGCTTAGTGGATGTTGAACGCGCCTATCAATATCGCATGACATTGGTCAGCTCGCGCAAGGGGCAACCCATGACAGGTATGCTCGCGGTCGATTCTTATTTGGGGTCTCGACTATTAGGTCGAGCTAAAAATGATGCGCTCGAAGTGGAAATTTTTAATCAGCGACGCTGCTTTGTGATTACTGAAATTGTTCATCAATCGCAACCACCAGCTCAGAAAATGCTGTGTGGTTGTCTGTTGTGCCAATAAATAGAGGTGAAGTCATGAGTAAGAAAGAAAAGAAACAACCGCAGTTGAGTCTAAAAGAAAAGCGCAAACTAAAGCAGGAAAAGGCGGCAGAAAAGGGCGTTGTAAAAGCGCGTAAATCCTCCCGCAAGTAAAGTGTAGATTGAGCCCTCCAGAACGGCGGGCTTTTTATCACTGATCGCGAAGTGATGAGGAACTAAGCTGTTCAAGGGGATAGTGGATGCTTTAAAAATTTTTTGTTTTTTCCCTTGAAAGTCATTTTTGACGACCTTATATCTAGTTATGAAGAGGGTGACTGGCTTGCTAGAGACTAGAAGACCAGCCCTCTGAAATCGCTAAAACGAGATCGCTCAGAAGAGGATATGGCGTTTTAGCACACAACTTAAACCTTTAGATTCAATATCATGTCTCCGAGCCAAACCAAGGCCAGTGGAATGATAAGAATCTCTTAGTTCGGCGTTGGTTTTTGCATAAACACGCCAGTAGGATTGAACTCATCTGAACTAAGACTATTGCTTAATTAAGAGGATAGATTTATGCGTAATGTAGATTTCTCACCACTATACCGTAATGCAATTGGCTTTGATCGTCTGCTAAACCTGATGGAAGCGAATACAGCGAAAAATACTTCTGGCGGTTACCCTCCATACAACATTGAGCAAAAAGACGAGCACAACTACCGTATTACTATGGCCGTTGCTGGCTTTGCTGAAGAACAGCTCGATCTGACTCAAAACGAAAACATGTTGATTGTGAAGGGCGAACGTAAAGCAGAAGAAGGCAAAAACTACGTTTACCAAGGTATTGCAGAACGTGATTTTGAACGTAAATTCCAGCTAGCGGATTACGTAAAAGTCGTGGGTGCATCAATGGAAAACGGTCTGCTTCATATCGATTTAGTTCGTGAAATCCCTGAAGCCATGCAACCACGTAAGATTGCTATCGGTGGCAACAACCTGATTGAGAACAACTAATCAGTTAACCACCCGGTTATAGAATGAGAAAGAGCGCCATATGGGCGCTCTTTTTAGTTTGGGGGTTTTCAAATCCGCTATTTCAAAGCCGTAATTTCAAAGAGAAGAACGGCTGAGTTCAATCCGTCTATTTACCTTTGCGGTAAGCCTTTTCCACTTCTTCAGCGATAATCGCAATGCCTTTTTGCATCATCTCATCATCTTGAACGTAGTTCATACGCAGGCATTGGTGCGCGTGATCCCACTCGTCTTGCTGACCAATAAAGAAATATTCACCAGGGACAATCAATACGCCACGCGCTTTCAAGCGTTGGTACAGTTCCATTGTTGTGATTGGCAGTTCATCAAACCATAACCACAAGAAGATAGCGCCTTCTGGCTTGTGGATGCGGAATCGCTCATCGGTAATTGCTTGTTGGAGCAGTTCAACCGCACGTTGTGATTTTTGCTTGTAGAACGGCTTAATCACCTCTGAACTCAGTTTAAGCAGATCGCCTTTGCCAATTATATGGTTTGCCAGCGCTGGACCAACACTGCCCGGCGCTAGGCTGATGATGCCGTTCATATTGGTTAACGCTTGAGTGATTTCTTCACTCGCAATCACAATGCCACAACGCACGCCCGGTAAACCAAGCTTAGATAGGCTCATGCATAGGATGGTGTTTTCATTCCAGAACGGTTCGACATCTTCAAAGATGATGTTCGGGAAAGGTAGACCGTAGGCGTTATCGATGATCAGTGGGATGTTGTTCTCACGTGCTAGCTTGTCCAGCTTACGTACTTCTTCATCTGTCAGTACATTACCCGTTGGGTTAGTTGGGCGAGACGCGCAGATTGCCGCAACAGAGTCGTCGACGGCGAGTTGCTCAAAATCGACGTGGTATTTAAACAGACCGTTATCTAACAGCTCGATTTCTGGGTGGTAAGAGATAAAGATATCTTCATCAATGCCAGCATCACCATAACCGATGTATTCAGGTGCGATAGGCAGTAGCACTTTCTTGTGCGAACCGTCTGGCTGTTTACCTGCCAACAAGTTGAACAAGTAGAAGAAGCCACTCTGGCTACCGTTAGTTAGGCTGATGTTCTTTTCGGAAATATCCCAGCCGTAAGTTTCACGGAATAACTGAGCTAGCGCTTTGACGAACGCGTCTTTACCCTGCGGGCCATCGTAGTTGGCGAGGGCGGCGACGAGCTCCCCACTGGCGAGCATTTCCTCACTGGCTTGGTGAAAGTAATCGAGCATGGCAGGAATGGCGGCAGGATTACCTCCACCGAGCATGATGGCACCTGGTGTGCGCAGACCATCATTCAAATCGTCCATTAACTGCGTAATACCTGAATACTGATTAAATTTTTCACCAAACTTTGAGAACTGCATGCTGACTTATACCTAATTCATTGTGATTGCTTTGTGTATGTTTATGCCGATGTTTTATCGGCTTATCGAGTAATCCTTGACCTTACCTCAATGTGTAATTAACGCAAAGTGTGAATTAAGCCGAAAAAGAAAAAAGTGCGTCATCAGACCAGAGGAACGAGACAAAAGGGCAAAAAGAACAATAAAAAAGGGAAGCTTATGCTTCCCTTGCTGGTGGAGAGAGTGTGATTTACTCACCGGTGTAAACAATCAGCACCTTGTCGTCTTGGTATTGGCGTTCGAACGCGTAGTAACCTTCTTGGTTGCGAGTGATGTGCTTACCTTGAGCAACCGCTGGGTGGCGTTTACGGAATTCCCCCAACTTTTGCCAATGTTGCAGTAGATCTTCACGTTCGCCATGAATCTTATCCCATGGCATATCTGAGCGTGTGCCTTGGTGAGCATCTGAACCAGTAATGCCAAAATCACGAGCTATCTCATCACCGTAATAGATCTGTACTGCACCCGGAGCCAGCATCAGTGCATTCGCGGCACGTGCTTGGTCATCAAAGCTGCGGCTGCGCGCTGACCAAAACAGCTGTGTATCGTGTGAAGACAAGTAGCTCAACACGTTGAACTCAGGATCGTTATTGATGCGCTCTGCATAATGGCGGTAATCATTATCAAGTTGAGCGAAACACTTCAGCGCTTTTGGTGCCACATCAGATTGGAACTCGAAGTTGATGATGGAATCAAAGCCGTTATCGAAATACGGGCTCTTCACTACGCTGTGTGCCCACACTTCACCCGTCATCCAGAAAGGTAGGTCATCCAAGGCTTTGTCTGGGTTGTTTTGCTTCCACTGAGCAAGCGCTTGGGTGGTGCTGGCTTTCAACTCTGCCCACGCTTCCATTTCAACGTGTTTAGCGGTGTCGACACGGAAGCCATCAATGCCGTAGTCGCGCACCCAATCGGATAACCAGGTAATCAGATGTTCACGTGGGGTTTGCAGCTCATCTTGCGCATTGGTGTCTTTATTGCGGAAGAAGTTTGGTAATCCGGTTTTCTGAGTCGATTCGGTTTTGAGATCCGGTAGGTAGTTCAAAGACATGGTGATATCGTTGTAGCCCGGAGCATCGTAGTCGCCAATGTCGGTGCGGATCCAATCTTTGCCCCACCATTTATCCCACGCTTCGCTATCACCGTATTTGATGTAGTCGTTGAAGCTATGCCAGCTTTGTCCTGATTTTGGCTGCCAGTCGGTCCATTTTTCACCAAGGACTTCTTTGGCTTCTTGGTCATCAAGGTAAAGCTGACCAAATCCGAATTCCTGCATGTCCGCTAATGTCGCATAACCTGTGTGGTTCATGACCACATCCCAAATCACGCGGATACCTTTCTTGTGGGCGGTATCGACGAAGGTTCTGAGTTCATCTTCGGTACCCATGTTGGCATCAAGCTTGGTCCAATCTTGATGGTAGTAGCCGTGGTAGCCGTAGTGCTTAAAGTCGCCTTTATCGCCGCCACCAACCCAGCCGTGGATTTGTTCCAGTGGTGAGGTTATCCAGATAGCATTCACACCAAGTGATTCGATGTAATCGAGTTTTTTCGTCAGACCTGCTAAGTCACCACCGTGGAAGGTACCAATCTCGTATTTTCCATCTTTGCTGCGACCGTAGCTGTTGTCGTTGTCTGGGTTGCCATTGTAGAAGCGGTCAGTCATGACGAAGTACACCGTTGCGTTATCCCAACTGAACGGTTTATCGGCTTGCTGTTCAACTTCTTCTAGCAGCAATAGGCCTTGGCTCATAGGACCTGGCTGCATGGTGACGCTGCCATTGGCGACTGTGGCTTCTTGTCCGGTTAAGGCATCGCGAACGACAGTGCCATCATTAAAGGTTTGAGCAACATTGATGGTTTTTGGCGTGTCAGTTGCGACAGGGCAAGAGTAGGTGATGTCCTGACTCTGCTTTGGTTTGATTTTGACCGTCAGCTCGTTGGTGGTTGGATTGAGCGTAAATTGATAGGTATTGGCTTTGAAGATGCGCAGTGGCATTTGTACATCAGTGGCGCAGTTATCCATTTTTAATGGACGATTGAACTTGATGCGATCTTCTTCTGCTAGGGCAAAGCTACTGCCACAGCTTTGCTTGCTGTCAGCAATGGTAAAGGTATAACTGCCTTTTTCGAGTTTTTGCTCGGCGATAAGTAAGCCTTGTGAGTTTTCCTCAAAAACAGCGGTGTCATCACCAACGCTTAATACGATGGCATTTTCTGGAATCTGGCTGCAGGCGCTCAGTAGACCGATAGAGAGTGCGAGAATTGTTTTTTTCATTGTGTCCTTCCCCCGAATAAACAGTCCAGTTATAGCAAAACTGTGCCTCTACAATCCGAGCTCTACACCAACAAGTTAAACGCGTCTCACCCTACAAATTTTAGTCTTGTTCACAAAATGAATAATAAGCGTCACCTTCATCGGTTTGAAGGCAACAAAAAAGGGAAGCATCTGCTTCCCTTTTACTTATTTCTTAATCACTTCTAAGAGTAATGAATTACTTTTGAAGCAAAGAAATGTCTGCGATCTGTAGGAACAGGTTACGCAGGTTGTTCAGTAGTGTCAGACGGTTCTTCTTAAGTGCTTCGTCGTCTGCCATTACCATTACGTTATCAAAGAACGCATCAACTGGTTCACGTAGGTCAGCTAGCTTGCTTAGAGCTTCTTGGTAGTTGCCTGTAGCAAATGCTGGCTCTAGCGCTTCTGTCATTACTTCAACGCTTTCTGCTAGTGCTTTCTCTGCGTCTTCTTGTAGAAGTGCTAGGTCGATGTCTGCTGCTAGTTCGCCGTCGAATTTCGCTAGGATGTTACCTACACGTTTGTTCGCTGCGGCTAGAGACTCTGCTGCTTCTAGTTCACGGAAGTGAGAAACCGCTTTAACTCGTTGGTCGAAGTCTGCTGGTTTCGTCGGACGACGAGCTAGAACCGCTTGAATGATGTCTACGCTGAAGCCTTCGTCTTGGTACCAAGCACGGAAACGACCAAGCATGAACTCGATAACGTCTTGTTCAACGTTGTCGTTGGTTAGGCGGTCGCCAAACAGTGACTTCGCTTTCGCCACTAGGTCAACAAGGTCTAGGTTGTAGCCGTATTCAACGATGATACGTAGTACACCTAGAGATGCGCGGCGTAGTGCGAATGGGTCGCTGCCTTTAGGCGCTTGACCAATACCGAAGATACCTACGATAGTGTCTAGCTTGTCTGCCATTGCAACTGCAGTTGAAACGCCGTTTGATGGCAGTTCATCACCTGCGAAACGAGGCATGTATTGCTCGTTCAGTGCTACTGCAACTTCTTCTGCTTCACCGTCGTGGCGAGCGTAGTGCATACCCATAACACCTTGAGTATCCGTGAATTCGAATACCATTGAGGTCATTAGGTCACATTTTGCTAGTAGACCAGCACGCTTTGATTTCTCAACGTCAGCACCGATTTGCTCAGCAATGTAGCCAGCAAGTTCAGTGATGCGGTCTGTTTTGTCTTTGATCGTACCCAGTTGCTTTTGGAAGATCGCTTGTTCTAGTTCTGGCAGACGGTCGATAAGCGGACGCTTACGGTCTGTGTTGAAGAAGAATTCTGCGTCCGCAAGACGAGGACGAACCACTTTCTCGTTACCTTCGATTACGTAACGAGGCTCTTTTGATTCGATGTTCGATACGAAGATGAAGTTAGGTAGTAGCTTCTTGTTTTCGTCATAAACAGGGAAGTACTTCTGGTCACCTTTCATGGTGTAAACCAACGCTTCAGAAGGCACTTTTAGGAACTCTTCTTCAAACTTCGCTGTTAGTACCACTGGCCATTCAACCAGAGACGTTACTTCTTCTACTAGGTCATCTTCTAGGTCAGCGATACCGCCAACCGCTGCTGCCGCTTTTTGTGCGTCAGCGAGGATGATTGCTTTACGCGCTTCGTAATCTGCCATTACTTTACCGCGCTCTTCTAGGATCGCAGGGTATTGTTCAGCAGAATCGATAGTGAACTCTTGCTCACCCATGAAGCGGTGACCACGGATAGTGCGGTCAGAAGCGACACCAAGGATCTCGCCTTCGATTAGGTCGCTGCCCATTAGCATGGTTAGCGTCTTAACTGGACGGATAAATTGAGTCGTTTTGTTACCCCAGCGCATTGGCTTTGCGATAGGTAGGTTTGCTAGTGCTTTCGCTGCAAGTTCAACGACGATCTCAGACGTTGGCTGACCTTTCACTTCTTGTTTGAACAGTAGCCATTCACCTTTGTCTGTAACCATGCGCTCTGCTTGGTCAACCGTGATGCCACAACCGCGTGCCCAGCCTTGAGCCGCTTTTGTTGGGTTGCCTTCCGCGTCAAACGCTGCAGAAACCGCAGGACCACGCTTTTCAACAACTTTGTCAGACTGGCTGTCTGCTAGTGCTGCGACTTTAAGTGCAAGACGACGAGGTGCCGCGAACCATTTCACGCCTTCGTGAGCAAGCTCAGCGCCTTTTAGTTCTGCTTCGAAGTTTGCTGCGAATGCTTCAGCTAGAGTGCGAAGTTGCGTTGGTGGTAGCTCTTCTGTACCTAGCTCGATTAGAAATTCTTTTGCCATGTTACTCTACCCCTTACGCTTGTTCTTTCTTACACATTGGGAAGCCAAGAGCTTCACGCGATGCGTAGTATGCTTCTGCAACTGCTTTAGTCAGGTTGCGGATGCGTAGGATGTAACGTTGGCGTTCAGTTACTGAGATCGCTTTACGTGCGTCTAGTAGGTTGAATGCGTGACCGGCTTTTAGGATGCGCTCGTAAGCAGGTAGTGGCAGTGGCTTTTCAAGCTCAAGTAGCTCTTTACACTCTTTTTCACACTGTTCGAAGAAGCCAAATAGGAATTCAACGTCTGCGTGCTCGAAGTTGTAAGTCGATTGCTCTACTTCATTTTGGTGGAAGATGTCACCGTAAGTCACTTTGCTGCCGTCTGGTGCGATGTTCCAAACTAGGTCGTAAACAGAGTCTACTTCTTGGATGTACATTGCTAGACGTTCGATACCGTAAGTGATTTCACCAGTTACTGGTTTACACTCAAGACCACCAACTTGCTGGAAGTAAGTAAACTGGGTCACTTCCATGCCGTTTAGCCAAACTTCCCAGCCCAGACCCCATGCGCCTAGTGTTGGGTTTTCCCAGTTGTCTTCTACGAAACGGATGTCGTGTACAAGAGGGTCAATACCAAGAACTTCAAGGGAGCCAAGGTACAACTCTTGAATATTGTCAGGCGATGGTTTTAGCGCTACTTGGAATTGGTAGTAGTGCTGAAGACGGTTAGGGTTTTCACCGTAACGGCCATCAGTAGGACGACGTGAAGGTTGTACGTAAGCTGTCGACATTGGCTCTGGGCCAAGCGCTCGTAGACAGGTCATTGGGTGAGAGGTACCCGCACCCACTTCCATATCTAGCGGTTGAACAATGGTACAACCATTTTGAGCCCAATAATCCTGCAGCGCGAGGATCATTCCCTGGAAGGTTTTGATATCGTATTTTTGCATAAGTCAGGTTCGCGCGATTCTCTTGTTACTCGTTAATTCGTCATCTATGCCGAGTTTTTCAACTCTAACAACGGCGATAAAGAGTAATTACGGTTGAATAAATTAACAATCTAGTATAACCAGATATTGAGCATGGGAGTAGAGCTAATCTTGATTAATTCGTGGGCGATTTTCTCCTTTAATGAATTTTTACCGCGTTATCTGCTGTATTTTTCCTAAAAGGGAGTTTTTGCCTGCTTTGGCTCTTGAGAAGCGCAACAAAGGTGGCTAGAATTGCGCCTGTCTTTGGGGAGTAGCTTACCTGATGAAGTTTCTGTTTCATCTGGTTCGTCCGTCAACATAATTGGTGCAAAATCACCATGGCGTTCGAGACTTGAAGCCTTTCAAGTTTAGCAAGACCTTAGACAAATCATCACGAACCGGGGTAGGGGCGTGAGGTTTGTCTTCGGTTAAAAATAATAATCCCTGCCCCAATGAGCATGTCGTGAGCGTTTTAGCTATTTCAATTACTACTGTAGCGTTAGCAGAAATTGGCGATAAGACCCAATTGCTATCTCTATTACTCGCAAGTCGTTACCGAAAACCAATCCCAATTATTGCAGCAATCTTTTTGGCAACTATTGCCAACCACGCTTTGGCTGCATGGTTAGGTGTGGTTGTCGCAGACTATCTATCACCTGAGATTTTAAAGTGGGTGCTGGTGGTCAGTTTTGTCGCGATGGCGGCTTGGGTTCTGATCCCGGACAAACTGGATGATGACGAGCAGATTTCTAATCGAGGCCCATTTATTGCCAGCTTTATCGCGTTCTTCGTTGCGGAGATAGGCGATAAAACTCAGATCGCCACTTCCATCTTAGGGGCGCAATACGCGGATGCGTTAAGTTTGGTGATTATCGGTACCACAATCGGTATGCTGCTGGCGAATGTACCTGTGGTCCTGATTGGTAAATTGTCGGCCGACAAGATGCCTTTAGGGCTGATCCGTAAAATTACCGCATTTTTGTTTATTGCTCTGGCAATAGGGGCTGCACTGTTCTGATTTTTTGCACGTGAAATTATGTGAGTTATCAATCATTAGTGGCGTGCTGCGCGAGTTCAAACTCTGACTCTAAATCGTTCCGTTGCGTGACGGATGACATATAAGTGTCATACTTGTCATGGTAGTTTAATGGTGTGAATGATAGCGAGAGGGCAAGTTTATGCTTACACGTTACATGGGGATGTCCCCGAAGAGTCAGAGTTATTTATTCACTTTTGGTTTAGCGCTGTGTTTACTAGCGATGGTGCTAACTGATATGTGGTTACCGATTGTAGCAGGATCGTTCGTTCTTACTGGATTGACAGTAGAAGCGTGGATTCGTGTCGCTCACATCATTCCTATGCATGAAGAGATGCGGGCAATGAAGAAACAACTTAACAAGCTCCAATCAGAAGTTCGCACACTCGAATACGACGAATAAACAAACGGCAGCCAATATAGGCTGCCGTTTTTAGTTCGACCAGATTATTCCAATCCTTTCTTGATCAGGTACTGATACGGAACTTGCTCCGTTTGTGCCGCAACTAATTGATGGTCCATAAAGCGGCAGAAACTCGGAATGTCTCGAGTCGTGGATGGATCGTCTGCTTTGACCAGCAAAATCTCACCATCTTGCATGTTGCGAATTGTCTTCCTGACCATCATCACTGGCTCTGGGCAGCGCAGTCCTTCCGCCTCTAATGTCTTGTTTGCCAGTTCAGGATTAAAGCTCATAGTGTGATTCTCGTAACTAACTGAACGTTGAATTTTACTTTCGTTGAAAAAATATTCAATAACCACTTGGCAAACCGAATTTTTTGTTTTACCTTAAATTAACAATTTGGTAACAACTGGCGGGGGAGAGGCAATGTTAACAGCGTTAGACAGACTTACGATTTACTCAGTGCTGTGTTTTATCTCGTTTTGTGCATTGGTACTCAGGACGCCAGCTGACACCTCTTTGACGCCTCTAGTAGGCATGGTTGCCACTATTATTGGGATTTGGATCGAGATGCGCAGATGGTCTGGCGCATCTGAGCAAGAAAATTAGCGCTTCTTGCTTGGATCAGAATGCTTTTAATAACGCTCACCTATTTTTACCGACACTTCATTCCGACACTATCCCCATTTTTCTTGGGCTTCCCCGCTGAAAGGCGGGATTTTTTTTGCCTAAAGAGTACAATTTACCCAAACACATACAAAATAAGTGGCTAATTCGTGGAACTGGAAGATATCTATCGCCGAGATTTAAATTTACTGGTTGCGTTGCGAGTACTGATAGAAGAAAACAGTGTCAGTAAGGCGGCAACACGTCTGAACTTGAGTCAATCGGCAATGAGTCGTGTGCTTGGTCGTCTACGTGACTTGTTGGGAGACCCGCTGTTTACTCGTCAGGGACAGCATTTGATCCCAACTCAGAAAGCGTTAGAGATCGATCGCTCATTGGGCGAACCATTAGAGTCTTTACGTCAGTTGTTATCTCCGGTTGAGTTTGACCCATTGCAATGCGTACAGACTTTCAACATCGTGACCACCGATTATGCCATGCAAACGATCTTACCGTTCGCTTTGCCGAGAATTTACCAAGAAGCACCAAACGTGTCTTTCAACTTCTTACCACTGCAACACGACCGTTTATCAGATCAGCTCACTTATGAAGGTGCAGACTTAGCGATTTGTCGCCCGACAGGCCCGGTGGAGCCTCTACGCAGTGAAGTGTTGGGGCGAGTGGGGGTGCTGTGTATGCTTTCAAAACAGCATCCATTAGCGGATAAAGAAATGAGCTTGGATGATTATCTGAGTCATCCACATGCCATGATCGCCATCAGTGATGGTGTTAAGGCACTGATCGAACAAGCTTTGATGGAGAAACCTAAGCGTAAAATGGTTCTGCGGGCTTATCATTTAGAAGCCGCATTGGCGATCATGGATACCTTGCCAATTATCATCACAGTGCCAGCGGACTTGGCGTATCTGGTTGCCGAGCGTTATGACTTGGTGGTGAAACCGTTACCATTCCAATTCACGCCGTTTGAATACTCGATGATTTGGCATGCGCGTTGCGAGCATTCTCCCGCTCAAGAATGGTTAAGAACGATTGTGCGTGAAGAGTGTAGCCGTCTGATAGCTAAACGTATCGAAGATATGGGACTGAACTGCTAACAAAAAAGAGCCAGCAATGCCGGCTCTTCGTCTGTTTACACTGAGTCAGTGTTTATAGCTTGATAACCACACGACCCGTTACTTGACCGTTGGTGATGTCTTCTGCATATTTCGGTGCTTCAGCAAGAGCAACTTCAGTACACGCTTGCTCGAAGTAGCTGTCTGGTAGTAGCTCGACCAGCTTTTCCCATGCTGCGATACGTTTCTCTGTTGGGCACATTACTGAGTCCACACCTTGTAGGCGAACATTACGTAGGATGAACGGCATCACTGTGGTTGGTAGATCAAAACCACCTGCAAGACCACAAGCTGCAACTGCACTGTTGTAATCCATTTGCGCCAATACTTTAGCCAGTACTTTGCTGCCTACAGTATCAACCGCACCTGCCCATACTTGCTTTTCAAGTGGACGTGCTGGTTCTTCAAATTCAGTACGGTCGATGATGCGGCTAGCACCTAGTTTTTCAAGTAGCGGGCCATTTTTTTCTACACGACCTGTCACTGCAGCAACTTTGTAGCCAAGCTGTGCTAGAAGCGTTACTGCGACTGAGCCTACACCGCCACTTGCGCCAGTTACTAGGATTTCGCCATTTTCAGGTTTGATGCCTGCATCAAGCAGTGCTTGAACACACAGCATACCAGTGAAGCCAGCAGTACCAACCATCATTGCTTTCTTGCTGTCTAGACCTTTTGGTAGTGGTACTAGCCAATCCGCTTTTAGACGAGCACGCTGAGACATACCACCCCAGTGGTTTTCACCCACGCCCCAGCCAGTAAGGACAACTTTGTCACCAGCTTGGTAGCGGTCGTCTTCTGAGCTTACTACCGTACCTGCTAGGTCAATACCTGGCACCATCGGGAAGTTACGGATGATTTTACCTTTACCTGTGATCGCAAGACCGTCTTTGTAGTTTAACGATGAGTAATCAACGTCAATCAGAACGTCGCCTTCAGGCAGTTGTGTTTCATCGATTTGCTCGATGTTAGCGATAGTACGTTTGTCTTCTTGATTTAGAACTAGAGCATTAAACATAAGGTTCTCCGATTGTGCGGTAGCATGACTCTGGGTCACATGCAGCAAGATATCAACTGGTCTAAGTGTATGTCTTCTTTGTCTATGAATAAAATGAAACTTGAGCATTTAATGTATGCTCTTCATGCATGTTTGATGTAAAACAAAAAGGGCGACATCAATTGTCGCCCTTAAGTGTAATACTAAAAATTTTAGTACTAGTTCATTTGCTTATGATTGTTGGCTCGATCACTACAACAACGTCTTGAACTGTTATGGTCGTTCAAATACTGTCGCAATGCCCTGACCCAAACCGATACACATGGTGGCCAGACCATATTTCGCGTCTTTCGCTTCCATTAGGTTGATCAACGTTGTTGAGATACGTGAACCAGAACAGCCTAGTGGATGACCCAATGCTATCGCACCACCGTTAAGGTTGACTTTCTCATCCATAACATCAAGCAGGCCTAAGTCTTTAGCACACGGCAGAGACTGCGCGGCAAATGCTTCGTTTAGCTCAACCACATCCATGTCTTCAATTGAAAGACCAGCACGCTTGAGCGCTTTTTTCGTCGCAGGTACAGGACCGTAACCCATAATAGAAGGATCGCAGCCCGCAATGGCCATGCCTTTAATACGTGCACGAATCTTCAAACCAAGCTCATTGGCTTTCTCTTCACTCATGATCAACATCGCTGATGCACCATCGGACAGAGCCGATGATGTACCGGCTGTTACTGTACCGTTTGCTGGGTCGAACACTGGGCGAAGTTGAGATAGACCTTCAACGGATGTTTCAGGGCGAATCACTTCGTCGTAATCCAGAGTGAACAGTGTGCCGTCTGCTGCGTGGCCTTCAATTGGTAGAATTTCGTTTTTAAAACGACCCTCTACGGTTGCTGCGTGCGCACGAGCGTGTGAGCGAGCGGCAAACTCGTCTTGTTGCTCACGGCTAATGCCATGTAATTTACCCAGCATTTCAGCCGTTAAGCCCATCATGCCCGCAGCTTTTGCTACGTTCTTTGACATACCTGGGTGAAAGTCTACACCGTGGTTCATTGGCACATGCCCCATGTGCTCAACACCACCAATTAGGCAGATTTCAGCATCGCCAGTCATGATGGCACGTGTACCGTCGTGAAGCGCTTGCATTGATGAACCACACAAGCGGTTCACCGTCACGGCGCCAATTTCAATCGGCAGGCCCGCGAGTAGCGCGGCATTACGTGCAACGTTAAAGCCTTGCTCTAGTGTTTGCTGTACACAGCCCCAGTAGATGTCTTCAATCTCGCTTGGGTTCACTTGTGGGTTACGCGCAAGAATGCCTTTCATTAGGCGCGCAGATAGATCTTCTGCTCGTGTATGACGGAAAGCACCACCTTTAGAGCGACCCATTGGAGTACGTAGACAATCGACTACGACAACATTTCTTGTTTGATTAGTCATTTTAGAATCCCTCCTTAGATAGAACCTTGCTGTTGTGCACCGTAAAAGCTTTCACCTTTCGCCGCCATATCAATCAGCATTTGCGGTACTTGGTACATCGCACCTAGCTCGGCGTGTTGTTTTGCCATTTCAACGTATTCAGCAATACCCACGCTGTCTAGATAGCGGAATACGCCACCGCGGAATGGAGGGAAACCAAGACCATAAACCAATGCCATATCTGCTTCCTGCGGAGTCGCGATGATGCCTTCTTGTAGGCACAGCACCACTTCGTTGATCATTGGAATCATCATACGTTGAATGATGGTCTGATCGTCAAAGTCCTGCTTATCGGCACAAACGTCAGCAAGTACCGGTAAGATCGCTTCGGAGAAGGTTTTCTTCGGCTTACCTTTTTTATCTATGGTGTAGCTGTAGAAGCCATTACCATTTTTCTGACCATATTTGTCTGCTTCGAACAGTGCATCAATCGCATCACGACCTTGTTTACCCATACGCTCAGGGAAACCGTCAGCCATCACAGCTTGTGCGTGGTGCGCGGTATCAATGCCGACTACGTCAAGCAAGTACGCCGGTCCCATCGGCCAGCCAAATTTACGCTCCATGACTTTGTCGATTTTCGTAAAGTCAGCACCATCACGAAGTAGCATGCTGAAGCCGCCAAAGTATGGGAACAATACGCGGTTAACGAAGAACCCTGGGCAGTCATTAACGACAATTGGTGATTTGCCCATTTTCGCAGCATACGCCACAACACGATTGATGGTTTCATCAGAGGTATGCTCACCACGGATGATCTCAACAAGAGGCATACGATGCACTGGGTTGAAGAAGTGCATACCACAGAAGTTTTCTGGGCGTTTTAGTGATTTTGCCAATAGGTTGATAGGAATCGTCGAGGTGTTTGAGGTGATAACGGTGTCGTCACCGACATGGGATTCAACTTCACTTAAAACTGCTGCTTTTACTTTCGGGTTTTCAACGACAGCTTCAACAATCACATCAGAGTTTTCAATACCTGCGTAATGTAGGCTCGGTGTGATTGACGCTAAAATACCCGCCATCTTAAAGCCATCAATGCGACCGCGAGATAAGCGTTTATTCAGCAGCTTAGATGCTTCAGTCATGCCTAGGTCGAGCGACGCTTGCGCGATGTCTTTCATTAAGACAGGCACACCTTTTAGCGCTGATTGGTAAGCAATGCCGCCACCCATGATACCTGCACCTAACACGGCTGCACGTTGCGTGTCTTTACTTGCTGACTTCGCTGCTTTTTTCGCAATGCCTTTGATGTATTGATCATTAAGGAATAGGCCAACGAGTGATTTTGCTTCTTCCGATTTAGCCAATTTCACGAAGTGCTTACGTTCAATGTCTAACGCTTCATTACGTGCAAAGCGAGCACCTTCTTCAATCGTGATAACGGCTGTCATTGGGGCAGGGTAGTGAGGGCCTGCTTTTTGTGCCACCAGACCCTTCGCCATGGTGAAACTCATCATTGATTCAAGCTTACTCAGCGTTAGCGGAGATGTTTTCTGTGCTCGGCGTGCTTGCCAGTCAAGTTTCTCGTTAATTGCAGAGTTAAGAGTTTGTAGTGCTGATTCGTATAAAGCATCAGTCTCTACAACTGCATCGAGTAAGCCAATTTTCAATGCTTCATCCGCACGGCATGCTTTACCTTGGGTGATGATTTCCATTGCGCTGTCTGCGCCAATAACGCGAGGTAAGCGTACACAACCACCAAAGCCAGGCATGATTCCCAGTTTCGTTTCTGGTAGGCCGATGCTGGTGGTTTTGTCACCAATACGCATGTCTGTTGCTAGCACACATTCACAACCGCCACCAAGAGCGTGGCCTTTGATCACTGAGATGGTCGGAACGGGTAAGTCTTCTAATTTGTTAAAGATGCTATTAGCAAATTGCAGCCATTGGTCGAGCTCGGCATCCGTTTTAGCAAACAGACCTAAAAACTCGGTAATGTCTGCGCCTACAATGAATGCGTCTTTATCTGAAGTGAGCAACAACCCCTTGAGGCCTTGATGGGCAATGAGCGCATCAAGAGCTTTATCTAGCGATTCCAATGTCGCTAGGTCGAGTTTGTTGACGGATTTTGGAGAGCAGAAGCTTAGCTCTGCAATACCATCTTGTATTTCCTTTACCTGTAGGGTTTCGGCTTGGTAAATCATTGTCTATCTCCATGACATACAATCGTGGATTGTCTGTATACCTATTTCAACGACGCCGTGTACCTCGGCAAATAGGTATCGAGGAAGTCGTTTTATTTTTGTTCTGGTTTGACCAGTAAAGTTAGTTTGGATCGTGGATTGTCTAATTTCAATACATTTTTTAAACAAGTGTTTAACATTGTGCGCTGTGGCAGATCTTATGCGACGGGTAAATCACACTCGTGATAGACTTCAGGCAAATAAACCTGAATCCATAATCCTATGAATGACAAGCCTTATCTGATTCCAGCAGAGCCCGCTCAATTTGAAGAAGAAATTAAAAAGAGCGTCTTCATTACTTATTTGGCACACACGCCAAGTATCGAAGCTGCAAAAGCATTTGTTGATCAAATCAAAGCTAAACACGCTGATGCTAGACATAACTGTTGGGGCTTTGTTGCTAGTCGACCAGAAGATTCGATGCAGTGGGGCTTTAGTGATGATGGAGAACCTTCAGGGACGGCAGGTAAACCGATCCTTGCTCAGCTGTCTGGATCTGGTGTGGGGGAGATCACGGCTGTGGTCACGCGATACTCTGGTGGAATCAAGTTAGGTACAGGCGGCTTGGTTAAAGCGTATGGGGGTGGGGTACAACAAGCGCTCAAGCTGCTTCAAACTATTGAGAAAAAAATAACCACAAAGCTCAGACTAACGTTAGACTATGGGTTTATGCCGATCGCACAATCAATCATGCCGCAATTTGGTGCGATAGAAGTCGAGGCTGAATACAGCGATCAGGTCGTATTAGTGGTGGAAATTGAGCTTCGAGAAGTGAGCGCGTTTACCCAAGCAATCATTAATAAAAGCGGGGCAAAGGCAATTGTCACTCCGCTAGACGGACAATAATGAAAAACAGGAAGCAACAGGGACAGCTTCGCTAGTCAATTTATCCATGCAATTTCGTTCAATTATTCGAATCGTCGGGCTACTGCTCGCACTCTTTAGTGTCACTATGCTTGCGCCAGCACTCGTTGCGCTGATCTATCGAGATGGTGCTGGTGTGCCTTTTGTCACGACATTTTTTGTTCTGCTGTTTTGTGGGGCCGTTTGTTGGTACCCAAACCGCAGGTATAAGCACGAGCTTAAAGCTCGAGATGGCTTTCTTATTGTCGTCTTATTCTGGACAGTACTTGGCAGTGCAGGCTCGATCCCCTTTCTCATTGCTGACAACCCGAACGTCTCAGTGACAGATGCGTTTTTTGAATCGTTTTCTGCTCTCACGACGACCGGGGCGACCGTTATTGTTGGTTTGGATGAGTTACCTAAAGCGATTCTATTCTATCGACAGTTACTGCAGTGGTTCGGCGGTATGGGAATCATCGTATTAGCGGTGGCGATTTTGCCAGTACTTGGCATTGGTGGTATGCAGCTTTACCGCGCCGAGATCCCTGGTCCAGTCAAGGACACTAAAGTGACGCCGCGCATAGCAGAAACTGCTAAGGCGCTTTGGTACATCTATTTGAGCCTGACTATCGCCTGTGCTTCGGCTTTTTGGTTAGCTGGTATGACGCCATTTGACGCCATCAGTCACAGCTTTTCCACCATTGCTATTGGCGGCTTCTCTACCCACGATGCCAGCATCGGATATTTTGATAGTTACGCGATTAACCTGATTACTGTGGTTTTTCTGCTTATATCTGCATGTAATTACACACTGCACTTTGCTGCATTTGCATCAGGTGGCGTACATCCCAAGTATTACTGGAAAGATCCTGAGTTTCGTGCCTTCTTGTTTATTCAAGTGCTGCTATTTATCATTTGCTTTCTATTATTACTGAAACATCACTCTTACACATCGACATACGATGCTTTCGATCAGGCTCTGTTCCAAACCGTATCAATATCCACAACAGCGGGCTTTACGACAACAGGTTTTGCGGATTGGCCGCTCTTCTTACCTGTGCTGTTATTGTTCTCTTCCTTTATAGGTGGTTGTGCTGGTTCAACAGGCGGCGGCATGAAAGTGATCCGTATCCTGCTTCTTACCTTACAAGGTGCGCGTGAACTAAAACGTTTAGTCCATCCACGCGCGGTTTACACCATCAAAGTAGGTGGCAGTGCCCTACCGCAACGTGTTGTCGATGCGGTTTGGGGCTTCTTCTCCGCATACGCATTGGTATTTGTGGTTTGTATGTTGGGGTTGATTGCAACAGGAATGGATGAGCTCAGTGCGTTCTCGGCGGTGGCTGCGACTCTGAACAACCTCGGTCCTGGCTTGGGAGAAGTAGCGCTGCACTTTGGTGATGTTAACGACAAAGCAAAATGGGTATTGATAGTTTCTATGCTGTTTGGTCGTTTGGAAATCTTTACCTTACTTATTCTACTTACGCCGACGTTTTGGCGTAGCTAAGGGGAAATCGTGGCAAAAGCATTATTTCTATACTCTTCCCGCGAAGGGCAGACTAAAAAAATTCTCCACTATATAGATGAACAACTTCCAGATTTCGATTGTGAGCTGGTGGATTTACATAATGTTGAGACGATTGACTTCAGCCAATACGACAGAGTATTGATAGGCGCCTCTATTCGCTATGGCCATCTTAATAAAAAGCTATACCAGTTTATTGAGCGAAACCTCAATCAATTGGAGCAAAATAAAGTGGCATTTTTCTGCGTAAACTTAACCGCTCGTAAAGAGGACCAAGGAAAGGATACACCTGAAGGTAGTGCCTACATTCGCAAGTTCCTAATTAAGTCCCCTTGGAAACCAACGCTAATCGGTGTTTTTGCTGGTGCACTTTATTACCCACGTTATAGCTGGTTCGACAGAACTATGATTAGGTTCATTATGTCGATGACGGGTGGCGAAACCGATACGACCAAAGAGGTGGAGTACACCAATTGGGAAAAAGTGGCTCTTTTCGCAGATAAATTTAGAGAACTGTAGAAATAACGTGCTCTTTTGACCGCTTTTGATGCAAATTTATCCGAACGATAAAAAAATCAAAAAAAACGAGAAAAAGGGCTTGCCAATGTGATCGCAATCTCTATAATGCCACCTCGCTGA
>NZ_JAWPOM010000227.1:0-1039 GCF_033344285.1 Vibrio sp. 779(2023) | reverse complement strand
TTGTCCTTGTTAAGACTCCAATCTAGCGAAAAGCACCAGTTATAGTCAAATAAAGCAGACTAAGTTTGCAATTATTCGGCGTCTCTCCTGATTTAGAGCAAAGTTTCGACGGGCATAGAATTAAAAGTGAAAATTAATTACAAAATAACAAGTTAAATTCGTGTTAACGGTGCATAAAACCTTGTGCTTTGAGAGCCAAAATATGCAGCTCATCGGAGCTGCATAAAGGCTTTTTTTAAACTCAATCAACAACAATACTTAACCATCGCCTTTGAGAGCACATCAATGGTTGGGTCGATAAAATCAAAGGAGAGAAACTCATCTGGTTGGTTCGCTTGTTCTATAGAACCAGGGCCAAGTCCCATAGTCGGACACAGTTGCTGCAAGAAAGGCGCTTCCGTGCAGTAGTTGACGGTTTGCGAACTGGTTTGACAGATCTCTTCAACACCACCGATAAATGGATGATCGTGCTGACATTCATATCCTGGAATTGGCTCATGCAACGGTACGATGTCGATTCGTCCCGGCCATTTAGCTTCTACTTCTTGTAGTGCGCTGCGCAGCATGTTTTCTAAACCGTCCAAACTGATGCCCGGCAATGGGCGAACGTCATAGTGCAACTCGCAACAACCACAAATACGGTTGGCACTATCACCGCCATGGATATGGCCTAAGTTCAACGTTGGACTAGGGATGGCAAATCCTGGGTGGTGATACTCTTTAATGAGTTTGTCGCGCAGTTGCATCATCGCAAACAACACTTCATGCATGATTTCAATCGCGTTGACGCCCAAAGCTGGGTCAGAGGAGTGGCCGGATTTACCGGTAACCCGAATCGCATTGGCGACATGCCCTTTGTGACCACGAATAGGAACTAAGCTAGTGGGTTCTCCAATGATGCAGTAATCCGGCTTGAACGGCGCGTTCGTGGTGAAGTGTCTTGCGCCGAGCATGGTGGTTTCTTCATCACAGGTGGCCAATACGTAAAGCGGCTTGTTTTGCTTGCTCCAATCCACTTTTTTTACTGCTTCATAAATGA
>NZ_JAWPOM010000226.1:0-1043 GCF_033344285.1 Vibrio sp. 779(2023) | reverse complement strand
ATTCACTGGCGTTTCTGTTCCCGGAAGTGTCATCGGTATGCTTGTACTGTTTTTCTCCATGACACTTGGCCTTGTCAAAGTGGATTGGGTAAAACCGGGCGCAACGCTATTCATTCGCTACATGATCTTACTCTTTGTCCCAATCAGTGTGGGACTCATGCAGCACTTCGATATGCTACTTGCGAATGCATTGCCAATCATAGCTAGTGCAGTCGGTGGTTCACTCATTGTCTTGGTCAGCCTTGCTTGGCTACTGGACTACTTGCTAAAGGAGAAACATTAATATGTGGTTAATTGTCACTATTGTCGTTTTCCTGATTGCTCGCCAAATCGCAATTAAGATCAACAGCCCACTTGCAAACCCTTTGTTGATAAGTATTGCAGTACTGATTCCTTTATTAACGTACCTCAATGTACCGTTTGAGACATACTACGCCGACAACGAAGGCATCAGCTTTTTACTACAACCAGCTGTTGTAGCGTTGGCTTACCCTTTGTACGAGCAACTCCCTCAAATCAAAGCCAACTGGCGAATCATCACGTTTGCTTGTACGCTCGGAAGTGTTATGTCAATGGCAACCACAACCCTCATCGCCGTTGCATTTAAAGCTGACATCAGTTTAATCGCGAGCCTAGTAGGTAAGTCAGTGACCACTCCGATTGCAATGGAAATCTCAAGCCACCTTGGTGGTGAAGCGGCAGTCGCTGCAATCTTAGTACTGATCGTAGGTCTTCTTGGCGCTATTTTGGCGTACCCAATCTACAACCTAATCGGCATTAAGCATCCAATTGCTCGCGGTTTGACGATGGGCACAGTATCGCACGCGCTTGGTACTGCGACTTGCGCAGAAAAACAACCTGGCGACGCAGCGTTTTCATCGTTAGCCTTGGTGCTATGCGGCATCATCACCTCCATTCTCGCTCCGAGCTTTTTTGGTTTAGCAGTCTGGCTATATCAATAAGTCATTGTGACGGTCAGTCCTCCTTCCGACAGGCCGTCACTTTCCTTTTCTCATCGTAGTACGCTGTTGAAAACGATTTTC
>NZ_JAWPOM010000225.1:0-1044 GCF_033344285.1 Vibrio sp. 779(2023) | reverse complement strand
TCGTTTTTTTTGATTTTTTTATCGTTTGGGTGTTTTTTATTCTAAAAGGCGAGTTTTCACTACTATTCTACCTCCATGTCCCCTGTAATCGCCCCTAATAAGGAGAAAAGATGAGCTCAATTAGAAGCTACAAAGGTATAAAGCCTCAACTTGGTGAGCGTGTTTACGTTGACTCAACCTCAGTGTTAGTCGGAGATATCCGTATTGGGGACGATTCTAGCATTTGGCCATTAGTAGCGGCACGAGGCGATGTGAACCACATTCACATTGGTGATAGAACGAATATTCAAGATGGCAGTGTTTTGCATGTCACCCATAAGAACTCTGAAAACCCAAACGGCTATCCACTTATTATTGGCAATGACGTTACGATTGGCCACAAAGTGATGCTGCACGGTTGTGAGATACACGATCGTGTATTGGTTGGTATGGGGGCGATTGTTTTAGATGCTGTCGTTATTGAATCAGAGGTGATGATTGGAGCGGGCAGTTTAGTACCGCCAGGAAAGAGATTAGAAAGCGGTTATCTTTATGTCGGTAGTCCAGTGAAACAAGCTCGCCCTCTATCAGAGACAGAACGAGCTTTTTTACAAAAGTCAGCCAATAACTATGTTCAAAACAAAAACGACTACTTACATGAAGTAGAAGACTTGAACTAAAGGTCTGTTAGCCGATGATAATATGGCCTTCTTCGTTGAAGGCTTCATCTTCTATTAACTCTTCTGCTATTTCTTCCAGATCAAATCGGTAGTCAATAAAAGCGGCGATCACGGCCTGCTCCGTATCTAACTCTGAGCCAGATAACTTTTCTAACTTTTGTTTCGTCACAAAGCATTCTATTAGCGCACCAGATTGTTGCGCCGCAAAGTTTACTGATTGTGATACTTCATCCCATGATTGCATGTCTGGGAATAAGATGGATTGATTCATCGCTTATTGACCTTCAAGGTTCTTTCTTAATTCACGCAAAATCTGTTTGGCCCCAGGACGAAGACCGCGCCATAACATAAAACTCTCAGCAGCTTGGCCAACTAACATACCTAA
>NZ_JAWPOM010000224.1:0-1044 GCF_033344285.1 Vibrio sp. 779(2023) | reverse complement strand
TGCACATAGAACGGTTTTGTTCTGTTTACTTTTCATCGATGGACTCCTATTTATCACCACCAGAACCGCACAAGGAATGAGCGCGGCTCAACTTCATTTCACTTGTCGGCGCTGGAGTTCTGTTTTATCTCCAGTGCGATAAGTCGGATTAGTAAACCAATATATGCAACCTTCGACCAGTCGAGCTTGGTCAAACTGAGATATTAGGCTCATATCGGAATGCAACGTACATCCTAATCAACATAAGAATAAAATTTCATCGCTTCCCTATTCCCCGCCCCCTAGTTTGTGGCTTAATAGCGAAACAATAATGACTTTTTTCTTTTTTGCTGCGGATACTTACATGGATTCTGTTTTACATCAGTTGCAATTCTCTTTGTCGATCACCGGCCCCATCTGCTTAATGTTGGTGCTTGGCGTTATCTTTAAACGGTTTGGTCTCATCAACGATAACTTTATTGAAATTGGCTCTAAGCTGGTTTTTAAGGTCACGCTGCCAGCCATGTTGTTTGTCAGTATTGTGGCTTCTGAGCATGATTTTTCTGCCGCCAGTGGTTTCATCAACTACGGCGTAGTCGCGAGCATTCTGTTTTTTATTTTCACCTACATGTCCGTTTCTGTTCTGTTTAAATCTTCTCCCGATCAGGGCGTGTTGATTCAAGGTGGGTTTCGCGCCAACACTGGCATTATCGGCATTGCATACGTTGCTAATGCTTATGGTTCACAGGGTGTCGCATTAGCTGCTCTTTATGTCGCCATCACCACGTTTATCTACAACGTTCAAGCGGTGATCTGCCTGTCACCCAAAGGCGCTACGTCTGCCTCTCAAGCAGCAAAAATGATGGGAAGAACACTGACGAAGAACCCGCTTATCATCTCCATCGTTTTAGGTATGCTTTTCTACTTGTTGTCGATTCCGGTTCCAAACGTAGTCATTGATGCGGGTAACTATCTGTCGAAAATGACGTTGCCGCTCGCATTGTTATGTACAGGTGGCTCGTTGGATTTTAGTTTGATGAGAAAGGAAAAAGGCCCGTCTTGGTT
>NZ_JAWPOM010000223.1:0-1045 GCF_033344285.1 Vibrio sp. 779(2023) | reverse complement strand
GTGTAAGAAACCGGCTTGGTAATTGCTCATCTGATTTTCGATATGAGCACGTAGCAATTTGTGCTGGTCCAAGATTTGGCTATAACTGAGCAAGTCTTCTTTGCAATTACGTAAGATAAACTGCGTCAGCTCTTTTTGAGCCGTATTAAAAAGGACGTTATCTGGTAGAGGCTTGGTCAAACAATGATCCAAACGACCTTCATTGACGGCCGTGAGTATCGCGTCAATATCTGAAGAGCAACTGATGAGAATTTTACGAGCGCGCTCTGTGTGCGGTGTTTTGTCCAGCCCAATGAGAAAATCCACACCATTAAAGTGCGCGTGATGGCTGGCGATCACTAACGCGACAGTTTGTTCTCTTTCTTCAAGATATTCCAACGCGCTTTGCGCTTCTTCTATCGACTCGACAGAAAAAATATCAAACTTGCTAGAGAAAGCCGACAGTTCCAATCGAAACTGCTCTGCACTGATTGGATTATTGTCGAGACACAATACAGCGTAACGATTCACAGGTGGTTGAGCTCCGGTTAAAACTTGGCCAAGCAAACTTTATCAATAAAACGGCGCAATGAGTGCGAGCTGCGTATGATTCCTGACTAATGGACTAGAATTAGCATCAATAGTCTGATTTATCTCAATGTTTTATCCGTTATTAGTTTGGGGTCGTCTGAGCGCCAATACCTGAGAAGTGATGTTATGCAATACTTAAAGCAACTAGGCGCCATCGGTGGTGCACTCTCATTGGCGTTGTGTTGGCCGCTTGCGGTTGGTCAAATTGGTCAGTCGATTATTGAAGACGGTATCGCCAATATGAACGATAAGATGATCAAAGGCGAAGTTGTTGAATACCAACGCGGCTACCTTTCTTCCGTTGTATTAACTCGATACTCAGTGGTTGACCCTGAACTGAAAACACAGTTTGAGCGCGATGGTTTGCCGATTATGTTCGAAGTTACGAGTGATGTAAGCCATGGCTTAACTAGCCTGACAGCAGACTCTAAGCTGGTGGATAATGATTTTCTGCCGCTTACCATGTATAGCAAAA
>NZ_JAWPOM010000222.1:0-1046 GCF_033344285.1 Vibrio sp. 779(2023) | reverse complement strand
TGCTGAAAACGGTTCATCCATGAGAAGAATATCTGTGTCCATCGCAAACGCACGAGCCAAGCCCACACGCTGCTGCATACCACCAGATAGCTCATGCGGGAGCTTACTCTCCCATTCTGACAAGCCTACCATTTCTAACTGTTCACGTGCTTTTGCACGGCGCTCTGCTTTACCTATACCTTGCATTTCCCGGCCAAAGGCCACGTTATCTAGTACCGTTAGCCAAGGCATCAGAGCAAACTTCTGGAACACCATCGACACTCGATGAGTACGTAAATGACGAAGCGTTTGCTCATTACAGTTAGCGAGCTCCACCATATCATCGCCGTCTTGGATTTTCAGAGAGCCACGAGAAATATCATTGAGCCCGTTCACCGTGCGAAGCAAGCTGGATTTGCCAGAACCCGACAACCCCATCAACACACAAATCTCACCGCGTTTGACCGTCAGAGAAACATTATCAACACCAACGACCTGACCGGTTTCGTCGATGATCTCCTGACGAGACTTACCTTGATCCAGCAAAGCCAAAGCTTGTGATTGCTGCTGACCAAACACTACATCAAGATTTTCAATAGTAATTGCGTCCATGATTAAGCCTCCTTCTGGTTTGGTGCTTTGCATAAGCGATCAAGAATGATTGCAACAAGAACAATCGCTAAACCAGCTTCAAAACCTTGCGAGATATTTACCGTGTTCAGTGCGCGTACAACTGGCTTACCTAAACCATCTGCACCTACTAGTGCGGCAATGACCACCATCGAAAGAGATAGCATAATACATTGGGTAACCCCCGCCATGATGCTTGGTAGTGCCGCAGGTAACTCCACCTTAAACAGTAACTTCATACGGCTTGCACCAAATGCTTTACCCGCTTCCAGTAGCTCTTCTGGCACTTTGATGATGCCCAAATACGTCAATCGAATTGGTGCTGCAATGGCAAAAATGATGGTTGATATCAGTCCCGGTACAATGCCTAAACCAAACAAAACTAACGTCGGGATCAAGTAGACGAATGTCGGTACGGTTTGCATCAGATCCAAAAT
>NZ_JAWPOM010000221.1:0-1046 GCF_033344285.1 Vibrio sp. 779(2023) | reverse complement strand
ACCAGACCAACTACTTTTTCGGTGTTATCCATATCGGCAGTCATTACCGCTGCCATGAATTCAGCTGGATAGTGCGTTTTAAGCCACAACGTTTGGTAAGACACCAGTGCGTAAGCCGCTGAGTGCGATTTGTTAAAACCGTAACCTGCGAACTTTTCTACCAAGTCGAAGATTTTCATCGCCAACTCGCCATCAACACCGTTCTTCACTGCCCCTTCTTCGAAGGTTGCACGCTGCTTGGCCATTTCTTCCGGCTTTTTCTTACCCATCGCACGACGCAGCATGTCCGCACCACCAAGGGTGTAGCCAGACAAAACCTGCGCAATCTGCATTACCTGTTCTTGATACAGAATGATGCCGTACGTCGGATCGAGGATTTCTTTTAGTGACTCGTGTTGCCACTTTTCACCGGGGTAAGAGATCGCTTCTCGGCCATGTTTACGGTCGATAAAGTTATCTACCATGCCCGATTGCAACGGACCCGGACGGAACAAGGCCACCAATGCGATGATGTCTTCAAAACAGTCAGGCTGAAGTCGTTTGATCAGCTCTTTCATACCACGCGATTCAAGCTGGAATACCGCAGTGGTCTCTGAGTTTTGGAGTAAACGAAACGAAGCCGGATCTTCCAAAGGTATCGACTCGATACGAACAGGAGGTTTACCTTCCTTCTCCAAGCGCGGGTTAATCAACCCTAATGCCCAGTCGATAATGGTTAGAGTACGTAGACCCAAGAAGTCAAACTTAACCAGACCAGCAGTTTCTACGTCGTTCTTATCAAACTGAGTTACGGGGAAATGCCCTTCCGCATCCGCATAAATTGGCGCAAAGTCTGTAATCGTGGTTGGTGAAATTACAACACCACCCGCGTGCTTACCGGCGTTACGTGTACAACCTTCTAATAGGCGACACATATCGATGAGTTCTTTAACTTCCTCATCGGCCTCATAAAGCTCAGGCAGAGCAGGCTCGGCTTTAAACGCTTTTTCTAGCGTCATACCCGGATCTGGCGGAACCAGTGTCGAAATACGGTCAACAAAACCAAA
>NZ_JAWPOM010000220.1:0-1049 GCF_033344285.1 Vibrio sp. 779(2023) | reverse complement strand
GTTTCATGCGTGCTTTCGGTATCGATGAACCTATGGGCTGTTACGATGACTTCGAGAACGCTGATGCATTCGTGCTTTGGGGTTCGAACATGGCAGAAATGCACCCAGTACTATGGACTCGTATTACTGACCGTCGCCTGAGCCACCCTCATGTTCGCGTAAACGTACTTTCAACTTACTACCACCGTTCATTCGAGTTGGCAGATCACGGCTACATTTTTAACCCACAGTCTGACCTTGCGATTGCTAACTTTATCGCGAACTACATCATCGAAAACGATGCAGTCAACTGGGATTTCGTGAACAAGCACACGAACTTTACTCAAGCAGACACCGACATCGGTTACGGTCTGCGTGACGACGACCCGCTACAAAAAGCTACGAAAAACCCTAACTCAGGCAAACTGACGTCAATCTCTTTCGAAGAGTACAAGAAGTCTGTAGCGCCATACACGGTTGAGAAAGCGTCTGAGATCTCGGGTGTTGAGAAAGAAAAACTGATTGAGCTTGCGAAGCAATACGCCGATCCAAACACGAAAGTAATGTCACTTTGGACAATGGGTATGAACCAACATACTCGCGGCGTGTGGATGAACAACTTGGTTTACAACATCCACCTTCTAACCGGTAAAATCGCTACTCCGGGGAATAGCCCATTCTCACTAACTGGTCAGCCATCGGCGTGTGGTACAGCTCGTGAAGTTGGTACGTTTGCTCACCGTCTACCTGCGGACATGGTGGTTGCTAACCCTAAACACCGCCAAATCGCAGAAAAAATCTGGAAACTGCCTGAAGGCACGATTCCACCAAAACCAGGTTTCCACGCGGTACTTCAAGACCGTATGCTGAACGATGGCGTACTGAACCGTTACTGGGTTCAATGTAACAACAACATGCAAGCTGGTCCGAACATTAACACTGAACGTCTGCCTGGCTACCGTAACCCAGAAAACTTCATTGTTGTTTCTGACCCATACCCAACGGCTACCGCTCAAGCGGCTGACCTTATCCTTCCAACAGCAATGTGGATTGAAAAAGAAGGCGCTTAC
>NZ_JAWPOM010000219.1:0-1052 GCF_033344285.1 Vibrio sp. 779(2023) | reverse complement strand
GGACGGTCATCATCCGGATCGGGACCCGGGCCACTGCCGTCATCCACTATCGTTGCCGTCCCCGTATCGCTGCCTTGTACTGCGCCAATGCCGGTTACCGTGACACTGAAATCTTCTGGGCCTTCGTACACCGCGTCATCAATGGAAGCAATGCGCACATCAAACTCGGTTTGCCCCGCTGGCACCGTTACCACGCCATCGTTTGGCACTGTCACCCAACCGCTTCCGGTGTTGTATTCTAAGGTGCCTAAGTCACCGGTTTCGGTATCACCCAAGTTCAGGCCTAGCTCGACTTGAACAGTGGACTCGGAGGCATTCGACAGCGTCACTTTGAAATTGGCTGTATCCCCCTCATTAATGGTGCCAGCATCTGAAATAGTCACGCTTGGACGGTCATCATCCGGATCAGGGCCCGGACCCGTGCCATCGTCCACTATCGTTGCCGTACCCGTATCACTGCCTTGTACTGCGGCAATGCCGGTTACTGTCACACTGAAATCTTCTGGGCCTTCATAAACGGCGTCATCAATGGAAGCAATACGCACATCAAACTCAGTTTGCCCCGCTGGCACCGTTACCACGCCATCGTTTGGCACTGCCACCCAACCGCTCCCGGTGTTGTATTCTAGGGTGCCTAAGTCACCGGTTTCGGTGTCACCTAAGTTGAGGCCTAGCTCGACTTGTACTGTAGACTCGGAGGCGTTCGACAACGTCACTTTGAAGTTGGCTGTCTCACCCTCATTGATGGTGCCAGCATCTGAAATAGTCACATTCGGGCGGTCATCATCCGGATCGGGGCCTGGCCCAGTGCCATCGTCCACGATCGTCGCCGTCCCCGTATCGCTGCCTTGTACTGCGCCAATGCCGGTTACTGTCACACTGAAATCTTCAGGGCCTTCATAAACAGCGTCATCAATGGAAGCGATACGCACATCAAACTCGGTTTGCCCTGCTGGCACCGTCACCACGCCATCGTTTGGCACTGCAACCCAACCGGAGCCTGTGTTGTATTCTAAGGTGCCCAAGTCACCGGTTTCGGTGTCACCTAAGTT
>NZ_JAWPOM010000218.1:0-1053 GCF_033344285.1 Vibrio sp. 779(2023) | reverse complement strand
AGATACAAATACAATTATGAATAAATGGCCCAGTCTGAAGCAGTTACATTATTTAGTGACACTGCATGAAACTCGACATTTTAGCGAGGCAGCAGAACGCTGCTTTGTCAGTCAATCAACGTTAAGTAAAGGGATTCAGAATCTTGAAGAGTTGATCGGTTGTCCGCTTTACGAAAAGAAAGACAAGAAAAGCCCGTTGGTTTTTACCCAGACGGGAGAAATGGTCGTAAAGCAAGGTCGAGAGCTATTGGCCAAAGGACAAGATTTAGTAGAACTTGGCCGATTATGTCAGGGCGATGATATGAAAGGCCAGTTGAAGGTTGGGTGTATTCCAACGATTGCACCGTTCTTATTGTGTGACCTCGTCCAAGAGGTGAATTATCGATTCCCTCAACTAAACCTTCTATTAAGAGAAGACACCACCACCAATTTGTTGCAAGCGCTGCGTCATGGTGAGTTAGATGTACTGATCTTAGCGTTGCCTGTTGAAATCGATGGCATGGAGAGTCGCGTCGTCGGCAAAGATCCGTTCCGTATGGTGATCAGTGCAAACCAAGTCGATTCGATTCCTGTACCGATCCGTTATGACGATCTGCCGGATGAGTCGGTGTTCCTATTAGAGAAAGAGCATTGTTTAACTGAACATGCAGTTTCCGCTTGTAAGCTGACCGATAAAGAGAAAATTAACCCGTTTACGGCAACCAGCTTACATACCTTGGTGCAGATGGTCGCGAACGGCTTAGGTACCACTTTTATTCCTCAAATGGCAATCGAACACGGCTTGTTACACAACCAAAATTTGGTGGTGATCGACCCTCCTGGCCAGCAAGCGTATCGCGAAATTGGTTTGGTTTGGCGCCCTAGTTCATCAAGAACAAACACTTTTAACCAACTTGCAGATGTGGTTTCCGAACTGCTTTAGCTATTAGTATTAGCCTTTACTTCCTCACTATTTCTCTAAAAGCGCACTGGAAACAGTGCGCTTTCTAGTATTTTATTCTGTCGGTGAACTTTGACTTGTAAAATTTCACAGCTTTATTTTCGTGAAGCTTT
>NZ_JAWPOM010000021.1:0-82326 GCF_033344285.1 Vibrio sp. 779(2023) | reverse complement strand
GAAACGCTAAACGTTAACTCACTATCCACGTTATCCACATCGCTGAAAGCGGTATTCAGATCGATGCTGTATGGCGTGAAATCTTCCGCCAAGGTTTGGTCTGCGAGGTTGCTTTCAACCACAGGTGTGTCGTTCACCGCATTCACCGTGACGTTGACCGTCGCTTGGTCGGTCAGCGAACCATCGGTGATGGTGTAAGTGATTTCAGCATCGCCATGGAAGTTCTCAGCCGGTGTGAACACCAGTTTTCCATCAATAATTTCGACTGTACCTTGTGTTTCAGGTACGGACGCCGATTGGATAGACAGCGTATCGCCATCGATGTCGGTATCGTTTGGCAGGACATCAATCGTTACTGAGCTATCTTCCTCTGTAATTGTTGTATCATTAGAGGCAATAGGCGCATCGTTAACTGAGTTTACTGTTACCGAAACTTGGGCTTCATCCTCTAACTCACCATCTGAGATGGTGTAGCTAATCGTTGCATTACCGTTGAAATTTTCAGCCGGAGTGAAAACAAGCTTACCATCGATAATCTCAACGATACCTTGCTCTTCTGGTACAGAAGCAGAGGTAATGATTAAATCATCACCTTCAATATCACTGTCGTTAGCGAGCACATCAATTACAACCTGGGAATCCTCGTCAGTTTGAATCGCATCATTAGTTGCTATTGGCGCGTCATTAACAGGCGTAATATCTAAGTTAGCAGAGCCATTAATAACACCGCCACCGCCATCGTTATCAATAATGTCATAGGAGAATGACACTTCAGTGTCATCATCAGCCTCTGGAATGTAAGTCCAAGATCCATCGCTGTTATCAATTAAGGTGCCATTCCCACTCTCAATAGTGACGTTTGTAATGACAAGAGTATCGGCATCATCAATATTGACATTAGATAGTAATTCTTCAGTAGTTATCGTGATTGGATCGCTATCTTCCTCAACAGCGCTTAATGTCACTGGAGAATTAGTAAGTGGCTTACTTGAGCCATCCCCACTTGTCTCGATACCTGTTGTGAAGAAGTCATTTAAGGTCAACGCTTGAGTTTCAGATAAGCCGAGGGATTCTAAGCCAATAGTTTCAAAGTTTGTTGAGGCTAGCACTTCATTACCATCTCGTACAATCGTGGCACTATTTTGCAAACTGGAGCCACTATTTTCACCCGCTGCAGGTGCGAGTTCTTCATCAATAGCAGAAGGGTCTTGACCTTGCTCAATAGCACTAATAATCTGTGCTACATCGTCTGAAATATCTTTTAAACCTTGCTCTTGAGCAAGCTGAATTTTCAGGTCTTGAGGCGCAGCATCTGTCATTGCCACTATCACTTCACCTGGTAGAGGCTGCTGTCCTTCTGCAAGGACTCTCAGCTGCCCATCCAAACCTATTACGACGACTTGATTACCGAGTGGCACTAATGCTGTACGATCCATATAAACCTTAACCCTAAATAACTGTCAAGTTTTTGACTAACAATACTAATTTGCTATATATTGCCCGAATATATAGTGCAATAACAGCAATTTGATGCTCAATAAAGTAATTATGTGTCATACATCAATAAGAATCCAGATGCATAAGTGTTTTATTTTATTAAAATCTGGACACTCGTTTCTAGCCATTACCTCCATCTTTAATTTGAGATCTTAATTCAAGTTTTAGGCAGATTTAGTAGGTTGATTTATCAAAATTGAAACAAATGAACAGCGAATCAACAGGTTACTTCATCGCATATTAATGTTATTGTGCGCTAAATTATTGACGCCCTTATAAGTATTCCACTTATAAGCCCTATCACCTCGAGAATTTTTACCATTATCTAGGAGAATCACAGTGAAGTGGACTCGTGCCAACGCCTTTTGTATTGGTATGTTCACCGCTAGTCATGCGTTTGGGCAAACGCTAGAGCAAGCGGTTGAAAACACATTAAAAACCAATCCTGACATCAAAAGTGCGTTCAATGAATTCGTTAGCAAGCAGTATGTGAATGAAGCATCTGGTGGTGCTTACCTCCCATCCGTAGACTTAGATGCCGGTATCGGTTACGAAGGAATCAAACCCGCAGAGTCAGGGCGAGATTCAACCGACCTGACAAGAAAAGAAGCCACCGTGACACTAACCCAGCTAATATGGGATGGCTCAGCGACACTTAATGATATGGATCGAACAGCAGCTGATGCTGAATCGGTCCGTTATCAACTTCTAGCTGATGCCCAAGACACCGCTCTAGAGGTCGCGAAAGTTTATTTAGACTCAGTAAAAGCTTATGAAATTCTTACACTTTCCGAGAATAACTTGAAAGTGCATAAGAAGATCTATGAAGACATTAAAAAGCGAGTTAACTCAGGTATCGGTTCTACAGCAGACCTAACCCAGGTAGAGGCTCGTTTAGCAAAGGCTCACGGTAACTTGGTGGCAGCTCAGAACAACTTATATGACAGCCACACCACCTTTACACGCCTTGTCGGACAGTCACCACAAGGATTGATTTTCCCAAGAGCGGACCAAAACTTTATTCCCTACACCATCGATGAAGCGATTGACTTGGCATTCGAGTCACACCCAGTAATCAAAATCTCGGTAGCTGATGTGGACTCTGCAAAGTTCCAATACAAGCAATCTAAGGGAGCTTACTACCCAACGATATCGGTAGAAGCGGCTCAAACATGGCGTGATGATGCAAGCGGTATTGAAGGAAGCAGCGAAGAGACAACAGCGATGTTGCGCATGCGTTACAACCTCTTTAACGGTGGTAGTGACGTAGCCAACGCTGAAAGTTTTGCCTACCAACTAAATAAAGCAAAAGACTTAAGAGAACGTGCATACCGCCAAGTCGAAGAAGGTCTTCGTCTATCTTGGAGTGCGTTAGATTTAACACTTCAACAAAAAGAGTTCCTAGCGGATCACGTAGATTCGGCCTCTGAAACTGTCATCGCCTACGAAAAGCAGTATCGCATTGGAAAACGCACTCTGCTGGACTTGTTAAATACTGAAAACGAACTTTTCGAAGCGAGAAAGAACTACTTGGATGCTCGATACTCAGAGCAGTACGCCAAGTACCGCGTTATGAACGCGACTGGCCAATTGTTAAATGCCTTGCGTGTCGATGTACCTACAGAATGGAATGAAAAGGTGGAGTACTGATCATGAAACCAGTGAAGATTCTATTTGCATTGGGTATGCTCGCCATCACTCAACACGTTGTTGCTGAAGACGAATATGAGTATCGTCCTGTACCAAATGCAGAACAAATAGCAGATTTGCAAGATGACGATAACGATGGTGTCATCAATGCTCGAGATATGTGCCCAGGTACACCTGAAGGCTCAGAGGTCGACAACGACGGTTGTGGAGAATACATTAAAGCATCAGATAACATGCAAGTGCGGATACTTTTTGCTAACGACTCTGATGAGATCAATCCAGTCTTCAGAAGACAAGTCCGAGAGCTTTCCGACTTTTTAAAAGAGTACCCTACTACTTCGATAGAGCTGCACGGCTATGCTAGTAAAGTTGGTGGTTCAAAGCATAACCAAGATCTTTCTGAAAGACGAGCACGCAATGTCCGTGAAGCCCTACTAAGCTACGACATCGAACCGAGTAGAGTCCGCATTGTTGGTTTTGGTGACACTCACTTAGCACAGCAAGGGACCGATGAAGTCAGCCATGCTTTAAATCGTCGAGTAACCGCATCAGTCGTTGGTTACAAAGGCGAGATAAAAAGAGAGTGGACAATATTCACAACTCTTCCAGAAAGGTAAAGTACCTGTTTTTGTTTGCTCTGCAAGCACAAAGCAAACAAAAACGAGTGAATACTTAACCTCAGAAAAGGAGCTTCGGCTCCTTTATTTTTACTCATTTCGACAACCGTATTATGCTTTAGGAATCGGCACTTTAGTGTTACTCTAGCCACGTCATAACAACGAGAGTTTTGAAATGAGCAAACTTACATCAGATATCCAAGCGAACCTTGACCTTTTTGTTGCAGAAACGAAAGAAAACCAATTGGTTTGGGGTTTACGCAATGAAGAAGGTTGGCTATCTTGCGATTCAACTGAATTCGAAAACAGCGAAGTCATGCCTTTCTGGTCTTCTAAAGAAGATGCAGAAGCACATAATGTTGAAGAATGGGCAGATTTTACTGTACTAGAAATCCCATTAGATATCTTTGTTGAAGATTGGCTTTTGACTCTTGCTGAAGATGGTGTTCTTGTTGGAACTAACTGGAACGATCAGTTAGAAGGCAAAGAAATGGAGCCTCAAGATCTAGCAAAGCTTTACATTGATTAAAGATTTCTGACCTTAACTTTATGTTGAGGTCTTTCTTTTTTATGCCTCTTCTTTCAATATCTCGACCAAGTGCATAGTTTTACTACTCTTTTTCTTAGTACACCCAACTTAATCACAACGCTGATGCGTTAAAAGCGCTATGATAACTCAACTTTAAAGGCACCTTAAATTAAAGGCTCGTTTAAACATGCGCGTGCTCTATCCCTTGCTTGCGTCACTTTTGCTCACTCCATTATATGCAAGCGACACTCAAGATATTGAACCAAACCAAAATATCACACAGTGGCACTCTGTCTACCAAGCCACACTACGAAGCAACCCTGAGTCGGCATTGAGCATGCTTCAAGATCGCTACCATACAGCGAAATCGGACAGCGAAAAGCTCTACGTAAGTGGATTGATTTATGAATATATGTCAAACATAAATCAGCCTTACTATGGCAGCAGTCAAGTCTTAGACAACCCTTTTTCTCAATTAGAATCAGAATATATTCTTGCGTTAAATGAACGTAAGCATGGTAGTTACGAGGCCTCAGTAGATAGCTTTTCTTCTTTGCGACAGACAATGAAGAAAATATCCGATTCCGAAGGCAAGGCTCTGATGAACTATCAACTTTGTTATACGCTGAATCAACAAGGTCGTTATCACAAAGCAAACTTTTATTGCTCATCCTTAGAGAGCCACTTAAATCATAAGCATCAAGAAAACTTCCCTGTTGATCTTGCTTTGCGCGTAATAGCAAATAACTACAATTACCGCGGTGACTATGAAAAAGCCTTAAGTTTGTATCGACAGTTGATGGCCAACATGTCGACGCAAAGCGATCCTTCAGGGATTTACAATGACGTCGGCAATTTACTTGCAGAGCTGGGGCAATTTGAACAATCAGAGCAATATCTCATTCAAGCCTTACTGGTTCGCCAAGATGAAGGGACACCTCTTGAAGTTGCGCAAGTCGAACATAGTCTAGGAGCGATGTACAGAAAATCCAAAGAACTCGATAAGTCCATCAGCCACTACAAAAATGCATTAACGATTCTCGAACAACTTCATTATCCATACGGGCAAGGGTTGACCTATTTAGGGTTATCTGCTGCTTTGGCCGATTCTGGGCAATTGGATACCGCGGTAGATTACATTGGAAGAGCATTAAACATTGCCCAAACTTATGAGAATACGCACCTTGAAACAGAGGGTCATTTGGCTGCTGGATTGGCATATTTAAAGAACCATACACCCGAAAAATCGATTGAACACGGTACAATTGCGTTAAGATTAGCGGTAAAAAACGCTAGGCCCTTATTGCAAGCGCAAGCCCAATTACTCCTCTCAAAAGCATACCAAGCTCAAAATGATTACAAAAAGGCGCTGGAGCATCACAAGGCCTACTCGACGATTGAACTAACGAACCGAGACGCGAGTAATATCAAGGCGTTAGAGGCACTAGATCTCACTAAAAAAGAGTATGAATATGATCTACAAGTCGCGCAGTTGAACAACGAAACTCTTCTAAGTCAGTATCAGTTTGAAAAACTCACAGACCAACAACGCACTTATAATTTTGTTGTTTTCTGTTTATTGCTTCTCCTCGCTCTGGCATTGATGATTCAGCGACAAACACGCTTAAAAGCCAAAATAGACAGCTTAACGTGTGCATTAAACAGAGCGGCAATTATAGAGACGATTAAAAGCCAAACCTCCAAAGCGGAAGGAGACTTCCGCTACGTTCTAGCATTAATCGATCTAGATGACTTTAAGGCGATTAATGATCAGTATGGTCATCCAACTGGCGACTTAGTACTACAACAGGTGTGCAAAGCGCTTAAAGCTAAACTTAATAAGGGAGAGTACTTGGGTCGTTTAGGTGGAGAAGAGTTTATCTTGCTATTGAAAAACGTCGATGAGATTGACGTTCCCTTTAGAATACAAAGTCTGCATAAAACAATTTCAGAAAAGAGCGTACATTCGCTTAATAACCATCAATTGAATATATCTGCGAGTCTGGCCTATCTATCAACCTCAATGCCACTCACCAACTTTGATGAGCTCTATTCGAGATTAGACCAAGCGTTATACAATGCTAAGAAGCAAGGAAAAAACTCCCTTGTGGACGCATACAACGAGCCGATCAGTTTAAGTGCTGAGTATATTCTCTAATAAAGCCAAACCACCAGCGTAGTGGTTTGTTATAGGTGGAAGCATCAGTAAGCCATTCAGATGCAACACCATCATCAAGGAGTCTTTGTGCCCAAGGCAAGAAAAAACATTCAGTCTCTAGAGCGAGGTTTTCTAATCCTCGAGTTGCTCTCGATGAGTGAGTCTCCCCTATCATTACAGACGATCAGTAATGCGATCCAGTTAAATAAGACGACTGTTCACGGGTTACTTGCGACTCTACACTCTCTTGGATATGTATCCAAACACAACCATAGCTACAGCCTAGGGTTTAGATGCTATGAACTGTCTAAGCCGATTGAACAAAAAAACGAAGCTATCCGACAACATTTTGTTCCATTGCTGAAAAAAATGGCCCAAATGACTAACAACACTGCTTACCTCGCTGTACAAAGTGGCGCTAAAGAGTACTTGTATATCGATGCTATAGAGCAGGATAACCCTCTTACTATCCGTAGCCCGAGAGGGAAACGAGAAGGACTCACAACATCTGCGATCGGCAAGGTTTTTCTTAGTTTTGATGATGAGCTTCGCCGAACATTGCGCCTTGAAAGCCAAATATCCCCCACGTTAGAAACTGAACTTAATCAGGTTGTATTATCAGGTTACGCACTCGATTTAGAAGAGGCAGAGCCAAACCTCAATTGCTTAGCGATCCCCCTTTATTTGGATGGTAAGGTCGTTGCTGTTGCAGGTGTCAGCGGTGCTGCCTCCGAACTGACGGTCACTAGGCTAAAACACTTTGCCAGCATCTTTCTCAAACTTTAAGGTTTGACAATGTCGAATCTTAGGCCATTTTTGTACTGTTTTGATTACATGCTTATACGTCGCCTCTAATATGGTCGTTGTTCAACTCAACAACGTAGGAGAAGCGATGTCTACTGTATTAATCACTGGCGCTAACCGTGGCTTAGGCTTGCAATTTGTCCGCCACTACCTTGGAAAAGGTTGGCAAGTTATCGCAACTTGTCGTTCACCAGAAAATGCTAAGCAGCTCAATGAACTAGTAACCCAATCTAATCAACTTCAACTGATGGCTCTAGACGTCACTAACCAACAAGATATCGTTCAGTTAGCCACTCAATTAGCGGATCGTCCGCTCGATCATTTAATTCTTAATGCAGGTGTATTAGGCGAAGAGTGTGCAAAGCTTGGCGAAATGACCCAGAAAAAATGGCTAGAAGTACTAAACATAAATACCGTCGCACCTGCCCTGCTAATTCAAGCCCTACAAGACAACGTTGCGAAAAGTCAGCACAAAACCATCGTGGGAATCTCAACCCGAGTTGCGAGTTTAAGCGATAACAGTTCAGGTAACATGTACAGTTATCGAGCATCTAAAGCAGCGCTTAATCAGGTTCTAGTATCAGCAGCACGCAATCTCGAATCGCGAGGAGTAAAAACTGTCGCAGTTCATCCCGGCTGGGTAAAAACCGATATGGGCGGTGAGGACGCAACCTTTTCTGCCGAGGAAAGTGTTGCAGGCATTGTTTCGGTCGCAGAACAGCTAACACTTGAGCAATCCGGAAGCTTCCGCGTATTTGATGGCTCTACAATTGACTGGTAACTGATCTCTAAATGACGTCTCCCGGCCAAATTGAAGGCCAGGAGAATACAGTAAACTAATAGGCCAAAAAGATAAAAGCTCGCACTATCGTCAGACAAGCGAGCCGTTATCGTCTATGGTGTTGTACTACTGTCAAACGCTGAGGAAGTCAGCGATTGCAGAGGTGTCATTTAGGCAATGATTTCCCGTGAAACTCACTCAATCATCCCACTCAGGCGCTAGCCCTTCAGGGTTTACTTCGCGGCCATTTCTTTCCAACGCATCTATCTTAGCAATCGCCTCTTCACCCAGATTAAGTTCAAGTGCTTTCAGGTTACTTGCTAAATTCTCTCGTTTAGTTGAAGACGGGATCACCGCGTAACCTTTTGACAAAGCCCAAGCAAGCGCGACTTGAGCTGGCGTGGCCTGATAGTCCTCAGCAATACCAGCAATAGTTGGGTCCCCAAGTACTTTCCCATATGCCAAGGTCATGTAAGACGTTACCTGAATATCGTTTTCCTGCATGAAGCTGACCAACTTACGATTTTGCAAATAAGGGCTAAGCTCGATTTGGTTGGTAACAATATTCTCTTTACCGACCACTTCTATCGCTTGTTGCAACAAGTCAATATTAAAGTTAGATACGCCAATATTACGGGTTAACCCTTGCGATTTAGCTTCAAGTAATGAAGCCATGTATTCGTTCAAGTTATTGTTATTGCCAGGCCAGTGGATCAAGGTCAAATCCACATAATCTGTATTTAGCTTTTCTAAGCTCTCTTTTAGACTTGGAATGAGTTGTTCCGTGTTCATGTTATCAACCCAGATCTTCGTCGTAATGAATAGCTCATCACGTGCAATACCGGACTGTGTCAACACTTCACCGATTTCTGCCTCATTACCGTAAATCTGTGCAGTATCAATTACGCGGTAACCCACTTCTAACGCATTACGGACTGAATCCTTAACTACTTCACCCTCTAAACGAAACGTGCCGACGCCAAATGATGGTACTTTCATCTAAATCTCCTGAATTATCGATTTTATAGTTGATTCGAAGCAAAACTTTACGCCGCAAGAAACTTTCCGTAAAGTTAACAATACTCAAATCTAATTTGAAATATATTCAACAATGAAAGCTACTCTAGATGAAATGCGCACCTTTATGGCCGTGGTCGATACGGGTTCAATCAGCTCTGCGGCTGAACTGTTATCGATGACCGTCTCTGCGGTGAGTCGATCGGTATCTCGGCTAGAAGCCAAACTCGAAACGACCTTGTTAAATCGCACAACCCGTAAGTTAGATGTTACTAATGAAGGAACGATATACCTCGATAAAGTCAGACATATTGTAGAAGCAGTAGAGAATGCCGAAGCACAACTGAAAAGCCAGAAATATAAGCCTTCTGGCCTCCTACGAATAAACGCAGCTACCCCCTTCTTACTGCACGTACTAACGCCGCACATTGCTAAATATCAGAGCTTGTATCCAGAAGTCGAAATCGATCTCAATTCCAATGAGGAAAATATTAGCCTTTTGGGAACAAAAACCGATATTGCTTTTCGTATCGGTGAGCTACAAAACTCAACCATGCGCGCGATATTTCTTGGTAAAAGTCGGATTCGAATCGTCGCGAGTCCAGAGTATTTAAGACAACATGGTACTCCAACCTCAATAGATCAGTTACTCAATCACAAGCTACTTGGATTCAACAAGCCGGAGTATCTTAAGGAATGGCCGATCATGGATGATAAGAACAAACTTCTGCGTATTATGAGTAGCCTAAGATCTGATAATGGCGAGACGCTAAGATGTTTAGCCTTACATGGTGCGGGGATAGCTTGCCTGTCTGACTTTATGACCTACTCTGACCGACAAGCTGGTCGCTTAGTGGGCGTGCTTAGTGAACACACGCATAATGTCGAACAGCCCGTTCATGCGGTGTATTACAAAAATGCCAGTACCTCACGCCGGATCAGCTCTTTTATTGACTTCATCAAGCAAGAAATCAAGGTAGAGAACCACCAGTTCCTTTAAAGACCACCGCTGTTTGTGGCAAAACACTTTTGTCTTTTTGCCGCTTTTTCTCACAACAAAAATCTCATAGTGTCCTGAATATCAGGGAGGCACCTTGCCTCCTAGTACTCACAGTAATAGTCAGGCTTCATAATGCATAAAGATTTAAGTAACAGATTCACCATCGGGGTTGAGCTCCCCCTAGATAATGACTGGACCCAAGAAGGCCAGAAAAAACGCCTGCTCCAACGAAAACCGTTCGGCGTACCAGACATGAGTGCACATAAACAGCGTATTATGTTAGCCGATAAGTTAGGCTTTAACGTAGCGTGGGTGAGAGATGTCCCGTTGTACGACCCTAACTTTGGAGACGCGGCACAAATTTATGAACCGTTCAGTTATCTTGGCTATCTCTCTGCGTGCACCGACAACATTCTACTAGGGACAGCAGCGATAGTATTACCGTTAAGACAACCTTGGCTAGTGAAAAAAGCCGCTGCGACCATCAACGAGTTAAGTGGTGACCGCCTGATACTCGGTGTGGCTAGTGGAGACCGCCCTAGTGAATATCCCGTTTTTAATGCCAACTTTAACAGCCGTGGCTCAGCTTTTCGAGAAAGTGTAGAGATTTTGAAAGATACGCAAAATGATAAGCTGGGTAACGATCTACAGTTATTACCCGAGTTTGCTGATATTCCTATCTATGTCGCAGGGTTAGCGCAGCAAAGTCCACAATGGATAGGAGAAAACCTAGACGGCTGGCTCGCCTACCCAGGCACACCTGATGATCATGAACACCGCGTTGCACTTTGGCGCTCCGTAGCGGGAAACAAACCCTACGCCAGCTTTATTCATCTTGATTTAGTCGATAACCCAAATGCACCAGTCGTTCGGCATCATTTTGGTATCCAGGCCGGAGTCAATGGCTTGAGCGATGAGCTAGAAAAAATGCAAGAAGCAGGAGTCAATCACATCGGGTTGCATTTCCGTCGTAATAGCCAACCAATTGATAAATCAATGGAACAGATCGCTCAGTACGTGTTGCCACGCTTTAACTAAGAGCAAATAAAAATATGTGCCACCTTACTAAGGGGTGGCACGCTAGGCTTGGCAGTTGGAAAAACAAAAGCTGCAATAACGACAAAACTCTTTTGTTAAAACAACAATAATAGTGTTATTTTAAAGTAAGTCTTGGTTGAATAAAGTCGATGAACGCGGAAATACGCTTAGAGACTGAAGAAGATTTGTAGAACACAGCATTGACCTGTTCTCGTCCAGTATTTGTGATTTTTTCCGATTCAAACAATGCCACTAACCGTCCAGAATCAAGATCATCTTTCACCATAAAGCCAGATAAACATGCAATGCCGTTCCCTGCCAGCACTAACTGTCTAACCGTTTCACCACTGCTGGATAGGATATCAGGCTCTATCATCTCAAACCCTCGTAATGGCCACTGATTTAACACTTTAGCGCCAGAAAAACCGATCAAGTTATGACTGCGCAAATCGCTCACCGCTTCAGGGAAACCTCGTTTAGATAAATAACCAGGCGTGGCAACAATAAATAGTGGGCTTGTTCCTAAAGGTTTAGCATGCAGTGTTGAATCCGATAATCGTCCAATACGTATCGCCACATCGGTTCTTTTTTCCAATAGATCCACAAAACCCTCATTAGAGGTAAGATCGAGCTGAATATCAGGATAAGCCTCTTTAAATGGCTGAATTAACGGCACGAGTTGATGTAAAACAAATGGGCTAGCGGCATCAACTCTTAAGCGCCCCTTGGGTAATTCACCTCGTGTGATGATCTCTTCTTCAGCTTGCTGTATTTGTAGTAAACCTAAGCGAACCGCTTCAACAAACTGATGCCCTTCCTCAGTAACTTCCACTCTGCGTGTCGTGCGATTCAGCAAGGTTACCCCCAACTGTGATTCAACTTTACTAACCGCACGAGATACCCTAGCGACTTGAATACCTAGTGCATCAGCAGCGGAAGAAAATCCACCACTATCCACAACTGCCATGAGAATCTCTAATTCATCTGATCGGGTTAACATTTCATCCCCTTTCTTAACTGCGCATTTTCATCATTTATAACAAAAGTATTTTGTAATAAACACCATTTTTCGCAACGAATAACTCTTTAATAATACACGACATGGAAACGGGCTATTCGTTTATCCATTCATATTCAATGATTATAAGAGAGAGTTGTTATGCCTTTAGCTTTACTTGCATTGACGCTGAGCGCCTTTGCTATTGGAACCACGGAGTTTGTAATTGTCGGTCTGATACCGACTATGGCCTCCGACCTCAACGTATCATTACCTTCAGCGGGTCTTTTAGTTAGCCTGTACGCACTTGGTGTCGCGGTTGGTGCTCCCGTTTTAACAGCGCTGACTGGTAACTGGAAAAGAAAGTACGTTCTGCTTTCTGTTATGGCACTGTTTGTTCTTGGCAATCTGTTAGCCTGGCAAGCACCTGGATACAACACACTAGTTACAGCAAGGATACTGACCGGGCTTGCACACGGTGTGTTCTTTTCGATCGGCTCGACTATCGCCACTGGCCTAGTGTCAAAAGAAAAAGCCGCTAGCGCAATTGCTATTATGTTTACCGGTCTCACCGTAGCTCTAGTGACGGGCGTGCCACTTGGCACCTGGATTGGCCAGACATTTGGTTGGCAGGCAACCTTCCTAATCGTCGCGATCCTTGGAATCATCGCACTGATAGGAAGCGCTCTGCTAGTGCCGAGTAATCTGAAACAACCACCAGCAACCAAGCTGTCATCGCAAGTAAAAGTCTTGACTCAGCCTCGTCTACTTTTGGTGTACGCAATCACCGCGCTCGGTTACGGTGGTACGTTCACAGCCTTCACTTACTTGGCTCCTATTTTGGAAGAAGTTTCGGGGTTTGGCTCTAGCGCTATCAGCCTAATTATGTTGGTTTATGGTGTATCAGTCGCATTCGGCAACATCTGGGGCGGAAAGATGGCCGACTCTATGGGGCCAATCAAAGCTCTGACAGCGATTTTCTCGGGCCTAATTGTGGTATTGCTCGTGTTTAGTGTCACAGCATTTAATCCAATTTCTGCAGTAGTGACCATTCTTGTCTGGGGTGCCTTTGCCTTTGGTAACGTTCCAGGACTTCAAGTTTATGTTGTCAAACTAGCAGAGAAATATTCACCTGATGCAGTCGACGTCGCTTCTGGTCTCAACATTGCTGCATTTAACGTAGGTATTGCACTGGGTTCTTGGGGCGGTGGCCTTATCGTGGCCAATGCTGGGCTGATGCACACACCTTGGATTGGCGCGATCGTAGTATTAGGTGCTCTACTACTAACCCGTTTCAGCGGAATGCTAGACAAGCGTGGAGAGCAGCACGCAACGGCACACTGATTCACGTTCCGAATCTATAAAAATCACTTAAATTAGCCCGGCATTACGTCGGGCTTTCAATACAGAGTTTAAATACACCATTGACTGAGGTAGAAAGTTTATTCTACCCTTAGGTAAAACAAACGTTCTACCTGGTGTATCAAATAGTGAAAGAAAAAATCGCAGCAAGCCTAGAAAAAGCATTCAGTCAGTATGGCTTCGCCGAGCCTAGCGTACCCCAACTCAAAAACGCCTGCGAAGTCAGCCTGAGAACCCTGTACAAATACTACCCCTCCAAGGAAGCGATGATTGTTGCAGCTCTCGAGCATCGCCATCAAAGGTATTTGAGTTTTTTGCTCGAAGACGCCCCTGCCAATGGAACACCGGCTGTATTACACCTATTCACTCGCCTCGAGGATTGGATGAAGGAGTTTGCACCGAATGGCTGCATGTCCATCAATGCATTAGCAGCCTATCCAGAAAATCTATCAATTAATCAAGCAGTAAAACAACACAAATTGGCGGTCCGTCAGCTTATGGGCCAACTAAGTCAGCGAGAAGACCTCGCAACCACACTCTTCTTGTTACATGAAGGTCTATCCAACGCATGGCCGGTTCTCGGTCACGCTGCCTTTGCATCCGCTGAACGCACTCTGCTAGAACTAATGAAGGAGAACAATCAATGACCACAATCCCGAAAGTCATGAAAGGCGTCCAACTTATCGGTCATGGTGGGCCAGATATGCTTCGTTACCGCGATGATCTACCTGTGCCAGTCCCCTCGCCTGATGATGTATTGATCCAAGTTGCCGCTGCCGGAGTCAATAACACCGACATCAATACCCGAACAGCATGGTATTCTAAAAATGACGCCAATAGCATGGATGCAAGTTGGTCAGGAGACGCGCTATCTCTCCCTCGAATCCAAGGTGCCGATGTATGCGGTACCATCGTCGCTGTTGGTGAGAATATCTGCCCATCACGAATCGGTCAGCGTGTGCTTATCGAACCATGTATTACGCGCTTCCACAGTCAAGCACTTAGCTCGCCTTGGTACTTCGGTTCAGAATGTGATGGTGGCTTTGCTCAGTTCACTGTTGTTGACAGTAAACATGCATATGCTGTGAATAGTAGTTTATCGGATATCGACTTGGCCTCCTTCCCTTGTTCTTATTCAACTGCCGAGAACATGCTTGTCCGCTCTAATGTCACAGCGAGCGATACCGTACTGATTTCAGGGGCATCCGGTGGTGTTGGCTCTGCCGCAATCCAACTGGCGAAGGCGCGTGGAGCATACGTCATTGCTATCGCCAGCCCAGAAAAGAAAGAACAGATCACGGCATTAGGAGCAAACCAAGTTATCCCTCGCGATGCAAATTTAACAGCGACTCTCGGAGAAAACAGCGTTGACGTAGTGATTGATTTGGTCGCAGGAGAGCAGTGGCCACAATTTCTTCAGGTACTAAAGCCAGGATCAAGATACGCTGTTTCCGGCGCCATAGGCGGCCCAATTGTCGAGCTGGATGTAAGAACTCTTTACCTTAAAGACCTAGCGTTATTTGGTTGTACCGTTTTGGCACCAGAAGTATTCGGTAACTTGGTTCGCTATATCGAACAGAACGCAATTCGTCCCTTAGTCGCGGAGTCATTTCCCTTGAACCAGATAGGTCAAGCGCAAGAAGTATTTTCACGCAAGCAACATATTGGGAAACTGGTTTTGGAAATCACATAGCTTTTGTGATTAACAACGACCTATACAAGTCATTGTAATTTGAGAACCCTTTAAGCATTCTACAAAATGTTCAGTAATTAGGAGTGCGCTACGGTTGGCTTAGCTTGTTATCCCTTTTCATCACGCTAAGCCAGCTTGTAAAAATATGCGGTGTTTGCTTCTGAGTTATAAATGTTTAATACCAACATTATCTTACTTCTGGCGTTCATGAACAGAACCGAGATCTGAACGACTTCGGTGTTAAACCTACGATTCTATTAAATATTTTCCTGAACGCGCTCACATCTTGGTAACCCACTCTAAATGATATTGCGTCAAATGTTAGGGTTGTCGACTCAAGTAAATCACAAGCTTTTTGTACTCTTAAGCTTTGTATGTATTGGTTAACATTGAAACCTGTCGCCTTTTTAAAGCGTCGCTGCAATGTCCTTTCTGTTAAACAACTCAACTCTGCAAGCTCTTTATTGCTCAGTTTTCCTTGATAATGATCGTTTATATAGTGCTGTATTTGAACAATTACCTCATCACCATGTTGGAAGTTTGGAGTAAACTGTTGATAAAAGCGTTGCTCTCTCGGACCAGTATCAATAACCAACATTTTTCCTAACAGGCGCATTACTGCCGGTGACGCAAATAAGGAAACCAACTCCAAACCTAAATCCACCCATGACATCATACCCCCAGCCGTAATGATCGTTCCTTCGTTAATAAGGATGGCTTCTTGTCTTACGTGGATATCGGGAAACTGACTCGCTAATGAAGGAGCCAAGCCCCAGTGTGTTGTACAAGACTTATTGGTCAGCAACTGGGTTTGAGCAAGAATAAAAGTACCAGCGCAGGCGGAGGCTAAAATCGCACCTTTACTATATTGGACATTTAACCAGTCGAGTAGCTCTGGCTCTGGTTCTAAGTAGTATTGACCAGTGCCGCTAGGCGGAATCATTACCGCTGTTTTCACATCGAAGTGCGTGTTTGGCCAGTGATCCAATATCTCTACTTCAAAGTGCACATCAACGCCCAATTTAGCCGCCGCACGGTTTGCCATCTCGAAGAGTTCGCTTAAACCATATACGGAGGCTTGCGAGCTATCTGGGTAATTAACGAGTGCTATTTTCATTTTCAATTATCTTCAAGTGTCGCTTTTTGACTCTTTTGTGTCATTTTAGACTCTAAAGAAGGTAGCTAAAAGTCTTTATATTATTCGTACCGCAATGATTCTGAATAAAAGGAAAAGAAAATGACTCAAAAAGCCCTACTTGTAATTGATTTGCAAAACGACTATTTCCCAGAAGGAAAGTTTCCTTTATGGAATACAGAATCAACTTTAGACAATGTTAAGAGAGCAATAACTAAAGCCAATGAGCAAAACATTCCTGTGATTCATATTCAGCATATTGCCGATCCTGCCATGGGCATTGCCCCATTCTTCAATGAAGGCAGCGACGGTGCCAATATTCACCCAGAAGTTCTTGCTTTAGCGCCGAATTCCGAAATCGTGGTAAAGCACTTCGCAGATAGCTTTGAAGGAACACGTTTAGAAGAAGTATTGGCAAGCAAAAATGTAACGGAGTTACTTGTATGCGGAATGATGACACAAAACTGCGTGACACATACTGCTATTTCAAAATCTGCGGACAAGTATGATGTTTCGATCTTAATGGATAGCTGTACCACGGTCGATGAAATGATTCACAACATTGCACTTCACGCTGTCTCAACGAGAGTTCCCCTCGTAACTATTGAAGATAAGCTGTAATACACGCAAAACCTTTCGCTCACACAATGCGGGCGAAAGGTCACACATATATGCACTTTCATTGATATTTGCTTACTTTGTGTTAAACATTGATTTCCAAATAGTTACAAGGAAACGTTTATGAAATGGATAGTCGTATTGTTTATTAGCTTATTTTCAGTTTTCAGCCATGCGAAAGAGTGGAAACAAATTCGCTTCACTGTTGAAGGGGCTTACCCCCCATTTAGCTGGACGACAAAAGAGGGAAAGCTAGAAGGGTTTGAAGTCGACCTCGCTAACGCGTTATGCAAAGAGTTAGAAGTAAAGTGCGTTATCTCAAAAATGGATTGGGATGGCATCATCCCTTCTCTCCTTAGTCGCAAGAACGATGCGATTATTGCTGCAATGACAATCACAGAAGAACGAGAAAAGAAAGTCGATTTCACCGTCCCTTATGCAAAAGTACCGACTCGTTTTGTAATGAAAAATGATAGAGAAATCAACATGGATGACGGCAGCCTAAATCGTTTATCTATTGGAGTTCAAAGAGCCACAATTGGTGATAAGTACCTTTCTGCCTTGTATCCAGATATTGATATTCGTCGTTATGGTACGTTCGATGAGGCATTTACCGATCTACTCAATGGACGGTTAGATGCTGTATTTGGCGGCTCAATCGGTTTAAGTGCTGGTTTTCTTGAAACTGCACAAGGTGAAGGCTATCACTTTACTGGACCAGCGTTTACAGAGGAAAAGTGGTTCGGCCGTGGCATTGGCGTAGCAGTGAGAAAACAAGACAAAGAATTAAAAGCATTACTCGATAGCGGAATACGAAAATTGATCCAGAGCGGTAAGCATAAAACCATCGCCAGCAAATATTTCTCCTATAGTATTTACGAGTAATCTCGTTATTTTTTATAGCCTGCGCGGTATAGGAAACTTCCCTTTCCCTATATGGCGACAAAAACAGAGCCCTCGAGCAATCGCCCGAGGGTTATTTTTATAAAAAAGCCCACGTATATAAGTAACCCGCTCCCATGGCCATCGTTAAGATAACGATTAGGAAGGCAGCGATCATTTGGTTCTTAAAAATTGATTTCAACAAAATCACTTCTGTAAGACTTGCGCCAGCACTACCAATAATAAGCGCCATAACAGATCCAAGAGCCATACCTTTTTGTACTAGTGCCGCGCTAAGTGGAATGACCGCCTCTGCACGGATGTACAATGGAATACCAATGATTGCTGCGACCGGAATCGCGTACCACTTCGCTTCACCAGCGAACTCCGCAATGAACTCCGTCGGGATGAAGCCATAGATAAATGAACCAATCGCAATGCCCATCATGAGATAAGGGAACACTTGCTTAAAGTCTTTCCAAGTTGATTGCCAAATACGTGCCCAGCGGCTAGGTTCTTTCTCTTCCAAGACTGTCGCTGTTGCACTACCGTCTGATGAGCAGCAAGACACTTCCACTTTAGGTTCAGGTTTTGGTGCATCACCACAGCAAGATGTTTTCGCCGCAACTGGCGTAGGTTCATTGCAGGCGCTGGTACCACAGATTGATGCTGGTCTCGCTTCTTCTTTTTTCTTGCTTGAATCGCCACAAGAAGTACCGCACGAAGAAGAACCTACCGCTTGATATGCTTCTGGTTTGACGTAACGTTCAAACCCTAGTTTTTCAAGTACATAGCCTGCTACCACTGATACTGACATCGCGATAGCAAAGTAAAATACCGCAACTTTCCAACCAAAAGTCACCACAAACAAGCCAATAATCACTGGGTTAAGCAACGGGCTTGCAAATAGGAACACCATCATAGGTCCAAAACCTGCTCTTGCACGCAACAAGCCTTTTAAGAAAGGAATGGTCGAACACGAACAGAAAGGCGTAATCGAACCTAGCAACGCAGCAATGAAGTAACCTTTACCCTTTTTCGAGCTGAGAATAGATTGAATTTTTTCTGGCGTTAGAAAATCTTGCAACACACCGACAATGTAGCTAATTGCCAGAAATAAGATGATAAGTTCGGTTGCTAGAAACGCAAACATATCCAGCGCTTCTTTAGCCATAGTTATAATTTCTGTATTCACATTTACTCTCCTCGTCATTTTTCGCTAACAAGCTTACCTGATAGATAAGCCTTTATTTCGATATTTCTGGAATTATAGAATCACAAAACAAAAGATCAACAAAATATTTCCATAAAAATGGAATAATAAAACTAGTCATTACTTATCATAAAGTTACATGTCATTAGCTATGCAGACTGGTTGTCGATGATAATTTCAGAGCATCTCGAATCCTTTTTATCAAACATAACCTAAAATTATCAAAATAAGAAAAAACCATAATTATTACAGTACTACCCTCTGAGTTAGTATGACTTTCGACCATTCTTAATAATAAGGAAAACCTATGAGAGCGATAACTTACCAACGAGATAACGATACTTTCTCTTTATCCGAATTACCTACACCAAAACTAGAAACCCAATTTGATGTATTGGTTAAAGTTAACGCTGTTGGTTTGAACCCTGTCGATGCAAAAATTCATTATTGGTCAGACATGGTCACTAACATGGGTAACAATTTTGTTGGCGGGTTAGACGTATCAGGAGAAATAGTCTCTGTAGGCGATGCGGTCGTTGATTGGAAGGTTGGCGATAAAGTGTTGTATCACGGAAACATGAGACGCCATCACGGTGGATTCGCTGAATTTGCTATCCATGATTCAAGAACGCTCATAAAGCACCCTCAGGTTTCGGTTGAAGTGGCAGCATCTACACCTTGCGCAGCCTGGACCGCATATCGCGCTTTGGTAGACAAGCTCGATATTTCAAATCGAAGCAGCATTTTTATCGCCGGAGGTGCTGGTGGCGTTGGAAGCTTTGCTATTCAGTTAGCAAAGACATTTGGTGTTGAACAGATCATTGCTACTAGTTCAGAAGCTAATCACGCATATTTGTCCTCGTTAGGAGCAACCCATATGATTGATTATCATCATGAAGATGTAGTTCAGCGAGTAATGGACATTACCGGAAATCATGGCGTTGAGGTTGCACTCGATTGTGTAGGCGGTGATAACGACCGAATTGCAGCCTCGGTGTTAACCTTTGAGGGAGAAATGGTGGAGCTCGTCAAGACTGTCGACCCTTCTCAATATCCAGATGCCTTCTTAAAAGGCTTGGGCTTCCACCAAATAAGTTTGGGCTCTGGTCATGTCTTTGGCGAGAGAGGGTTTGCAAGTATCGTTAATGCCGGAAAGGAAGTGTCTGAGCTATTAGAAAATGGAGAATTGGAAGTACCGAAACTGAAGATCATCAGCTTAGAGGATGTAGGTAACGCACTCTTGGACATGCGAAATCAGAGAACAGTTGGAAAGATTGTCGTTAATCTGAACCAAAAATAATTAATAAAGATCTCGAGGCAAACTGGCAAAGTAATGAGCAAGTTAAAGCATCTTGTTACTTTGCCAGATATGAAAGACCTTTATTTTGTCTATAACGATGAATGAAAAACAAAACCTCTTGCCATACTTCCCTGCGCTTCACCAAAATTAGGCGTTTTCGAGAGTGTCTCTCCAAGTCGCTAGCAATTTAATATGACGTGGTTCAATCCCACAGCAACCACCAATAATGCTTGCTCCCTGCGCATGCCACTTTTTAGCATACTCAAGATATTCAGTCGGAGAGAAATGACGAACTTCCTGAATGGTCTCGTTGGCTTGGTGCGCTTGCTTTATCGGAGCAAAGCTATTTGCGAAAACACCTATCGTCAATTCTCTACCTGACTCACTCAATACTGCTTGTGTATCTATGATCGCTTGCTCGACAACTTCAGGAATAGAGCAATTGAAAAAGATACCTGAAACATTTGTTTTCAACAGCGTATTAACCGCGACTTTAAGAGATTCCCCTGAGCGAAGGCGAGGCAAAGAGTTAGGCTCATCCATTAAGGTGAAAGCAATATAATTGGGCTTATCTGTTTTGGCTAAAATTATTGATAGAACTTCAACTTCAGCGAGGCTAGACACGGTCTCAGCTAACCAAATATCAACATATTGATCTTGAGCTTCAAATAACTCAGAAGCCACTTCCAGTGCCCTTTTCGGCTCGAATAATTCAGGCCTGTAAGACCCCATTACAGGAGGAAGAGAGCCCGCAACGAGCACTCTATCGTTAGAGCTGGTGACTACATCTCTGGCAATTTTAGCTGCAGATTTTGCTAACTCAGTCCCCCGTTTTGCATAGAGTTCCTCGCCTAAGTGAAATGGGACACATGCATAACTGTTGACAGTGATAATCTCTGCGCCAGCGTCTATGAAATTCTCATGGGCCATTTTTACATGTTGTGGTGATTCAATTAGCGCTTGTGCACTCCAAAGCGGCTGAGAAAAAGGGGCGCCAATACGTTTCAACTCTCGCCCCATGCCACCATCTAAAATTGTTACTTTCTTCATTTAGACATCCATACCGCCAAACATCCATAAGCTCTATTCAAACAAAATTTTTATCAATTCAAAATGAAATTGTTATGTTTAAAGTGAACAAAGACTTAATGGCTGATTAAACACTTTAGTATTTACCAGACCTTTCATTCGGACCAAGCTAATGTTATCGCCATTAACTTCGAGTAAAAAGCCCATTATCTATGTCTCTCGGCGAGGCGGGCGTTACGAGCCACAATAGTGCATGAAGTGATTGAGGGGCTAACCCTCAATCAAATTTTCTTTTTATTATAAGACCTTAGATAAAAATTTCTGCAATCTAGGATTGGAGGGGTTATCAAAAAATCGCTCAGGAGAGTCAGAAACCAAAAGCTCACCATCTTCCATAAACAACACCCTATCAGCGACCTCTTTTGCGAAACCCATTTCATGAGTAACCACGACCATGGTCATTCCGTCCTTGGCCAAATCTTTCATCACATCAAGAACTTCTCCAACCATTTCAGGGTCTAGTGCTGATGTGGGTTCATCAAACAACATAATGTTGGGTTTCATTGCTAACGCACGAGCGATTGCGACGCGCTGCTGCTGTCCACCCGATAAATGATTAGGATAATTATCCATTCTCTCCGACAGACCGACTTTATAAAGCAAATCTTTTGCTTCTTTCTTCACCGATTCAGGGTCACGTTTAGAAACCTTTAAAGGTGCTAACATGACGTTCTCTATCGCCGTTTTATGTGGAAAAAGGTTGAAGCCTTGAAATACCATGCCCACATCAGCGCGTAGTTTATTGATATCCGTAGATTTGTGGTACATATCGATACCATCTACGATAATAGACCCACTGTTTATTGTCTCTAATTGATTGATCGTCCGTAAGAATGTTGACTTACCAGAACCTGACGGTCCTACGATGACAATCACTTCCCCTTTTTCTACATTTACCGATACGTCCTTGAGCGCATGGCAGCCATTAGGGTAAATTTTATTAATTGTTTTTGCTGAAATAATGTATTCCATTAATGACTCCACCATTAATCACTTGCTGCCAATTTCTTTTCTAACGTTTGTATTGCCCAAGATAAGGTACTAGTTAGAAGCAAATAAAGGGCCGCAACGGTAAACCAAACTTCAAATGGGGCAAAACTACCACTTACGACTTCCCTACCCGCTTTTGTCAGATCAGTAATCGAGATCACGGAGACGAGTGAGGAATCTTTTATCAGGTTGATAAACTGCCCGGCTAAGGGAGGTAATGTCTGCTTAAACGCTTGAGGTAAAATGACATAAATCATCGCTTTGGGATAATTCATTCCTAGTGAACGCGCCGCTTCCATTTGTCCTCTTGGGATTGACTGGATTCCTGACCGCACAATTTCTGCGACGTAAGCGGCGGTAAACACGGAGAGCGCTATCACTCCCGCAGTAAAACGCTCAAGGTCAAGCACAGTACCAATAAAGAAGTAAACGATAAAAATCTGTACTAAAAGAGGCGTTCCACGAATGACCTCGACATAAACAAGCGCCAGCTTTTTTAATGCCGGATTGCTGGATATGCGCATTAGTCCAACAACTAAGCCTAACGCTAGAGCAATGATAAGTGACCAGAGTGAGATTTTAATGGTCGTCACAACACCATCTAAAATTGGGCCAGAGCGCCACTCTTTTATAGTTGCTAAGGTATCTCCTTCAAAAATAAGATCACCTTCATAGACGTCCACAGACTTATATTGGCTTAGTTCAAGAACAATATCACCATGAATACTCTCCAGAGCCAGTTGGTTATTCTCGTCGAGAATGATGTTCCCATCGACAGGCGCGGTAATGGATGAAGCAGCGTTAGTGGCAATATAAGGAAGGACACGCTCCCAATTCCAGCTGTAATCGATTCGCTTACCTGACAGATAGACAAGACCGCAAATTGATAGCAAAACAAGAACAAAAACAGCGTTCCACAATAGGGATTTAAAGTTATTTTGCATGTGATTCCGAGAATGACTTTGATTAAAGTTGGTTGGGTATTTGAATAAAGAAAAGCGTTAGCTTCACAGCGCGAACCGTTTGGTTGGCGATGAACCGAGCCAGAAGCTAGCCGCTCCTCTACAATAACAAAATGATTACTTAACTTGCTTTAACCATTTATCGTCGTTAAACCACTTATCGTAAATGCGATCGTAAGTTCCATCGCCCTTAATTTGACGTAAATAGTTGTTTAAGAAGTTAAGCGTATCTGGATTTCCTTGCGGCACAGCCCAACCCAAAGGCTCGTAAGTAAACGGTTTAGCCAAGTGCATTAACTGCCCTTTGTTTTCCGCCACATAAATAGAGTTGTAAGGAAAGTCATAAACAAACGCATCTACCTTTCCGTTGGCAACCTCAAGTACCGCTTCAGACTGAGTTTCGTATAGATTTATCTTAGCTTTCGGAAGGTATCGTTTTACCGCTTGCTCACCCGTTGTCCCAAGCTTAGTTGCAACAACATATTCTGGACTATTGAGATCTCGGTAACTAGACACTTTACCTTCATGTTTGAGATCTACGAGAATGGATTGACCAATAACCACATAGGGATCAGCGAAATTCACCTGAGTATTTCGCATAGGTGTGATAGTCATCCCGCCCATAATCATGTGACACTTACCAGTCAACAGTGTTGGGATAATGCCATCCCATGAAGTGTTTACCGGAACAAACTTAACATCCATGGCACGCGCCATTTGCTTACCCAAATCGATATCAAACCCGATGTACTGCCCATTTTTTGCTGTCATTTCAAAAGGCATATACCCAGAATCAAAGCAGACTTTTAGCTCCCCTGTACTTTTGATGTCGTCTAAAATTGGGTCTGCATTAACCGTCGTCGAAACAGCTAACCCCAGTGCAGCAAAACACAATAACTTTTTCATGGATATTCCTTTATCATTTGTTGTAAAGTTTTTTTATACACGACAATAGAATAAAAAACCACAAACAATGACTTTTTAATCACTAGAATTTGTAGGATCGTTACTAAGCTGGAAGATCTGAATGAAAATCTACACCAAGCCATTGCAATTGAATTGCATGCATTAAGTGATTAAGTTGTAGGCAGGTCACTATAACGACAAGAAACATACGCTTTGACTGAATAGTCAGCGTTTCCGAGAGTGGTTTAATTATTAACGAAACCATACAGATATTCGCTTTTTCACATTGACCGTAATGTCAAAAGTGCTTGAGTTTTATTGTTGACAATTCTTCCATAGTCAATGGTCACAAATGTGATGTACAGCACATTTCTATAATGGCACTATCACCTTTGTCGAGAGATATTAACAAGGATTCGTTGGACATCTTGACTTTGTAATACAAATAAAAAGGTGACTATATGAAAAAACTAATGACGCTCTCATCACTATTATTATTCAGTTTATCTGCTACTGCTGGTATTCATGTCGAACACTCTACAAACAAAGTTGTTCTCAATGACTTTACGACAAAAGATGCCGCTTATAGCTCTGCGTTTGATCTTGTCGATGAATACCAAACGCTATCAAAACATGAACTTAGAAATCGTCTAAACATCATTGGAAGCGGTTTCCCTCGTGATATTGCAATCGATGATAGTAAGGTGAGAGTTGAAGAATACGCACTTAACCGTGATGAAGTTAAATATCGTGCAATCATAAACTTCGATTATCACTTCAGAACAAGTGACGGCGGTAAAAACTAAAAAATCATCTGCACCTTTACTTTCTTAGAGCCCTTCCTATTTTAAGAAAGTAAAGGTGTCTAATCACATTGAAACGACTGCTTTTCATAAATCGCTCTCTCCTTACATAAACAGTATCAATCCCTACCTCTATCGTTTACATAAAAATCATTTTTCCAATCTTCATTGAGATACATTTCGTCGTTTGGCGCTTTATCATTCACTTGGTTCGCCATATGGATTCCACATCACTTAAATGAAAAAGACCCTTGAAATTGAGTTCACTTTTTTATGAAGATTAACTCAACCTAAGATTGACAATTGTCGTTATATTTTTCTCGTTTATAGCAATATATAAAAAACTCTTTTTGTTTTAATTAACCATAAGACGTAAAAATAAAAAAAGGCAACAAGATACTTCTTGTTGCCAAAGAAAAAAATCATCATTCAAAAAATATGAAAATGAAAACTAGCAGTGGACTAGCTAACAAAACAATTATATCCAAAACACTTTAATAAGTAACGATCAATATAATCCATTATATATGGATGAAAATCAGCACTTATAAAATTACACCGATAAATAAAAAAGCCTGAAAATAGTTTCAGGCTTTTTATATTTATTAATTTTTTAGAATGAATATCTCGCAGCTATTGCAAGAATATCGTCTTCATTGTCTACATCTGTAATTCTGTATTCTGCTAGTGCTTTAAAATTAGAAGTCAAATCGTACTCTGCACCTAGTGAGTAGTAATCGACGACGTCTTCATCATCACGCTCTAGATTGTTATAGCCAACAAGTGCCCAAAGCTTATCTGTTATTTCATAAGTGGCAACTGCTTCAATACCGGTGTAATCAATATTACTTTCAGAACCATCTTTAGCCCAGTTTTCACCATCACTGTATAAAACAGAGGCATAAAACTTGTCGTATTCAAATGCAATAGCACCCGTTAGCAGCTCTGCATCTTCTGCACCCGATTGCCCTTCACCTTCGTTGTAACCAAGCGCAACTTTGAAGCCATATGGCAACTTGTAGTCCGCCGCCGCACCATAAGAGGCTGCATCTGTTGACACTTCATCGTTTTCAGCCTGATAGCTAACATGAATATTCAAACCTTCATAGCTTGTCGTTAGCTTAAATACTGAATCGGAGCGACCGGTACCATATAGATCCGCACTTACGCCAGCAGCTTCATTACCAAACTCCGGGAAAATATCCGTGTAGTCAGATACTAAAGTGACCGCACCGTATTGACGTCCATAACTTACTGTTCCGTAATCTGCACCAACTCCTACATAGCCTTTTCGGATATCAAATTCATCATCTTCAATCCCATCAGCATCTCTGCGATTAGACTTAAATTCCAACTCATATAAGCCGAAGGCATAAAGGTCTTCATTTATTTTAGACTCACCTGCAAGTCCTACACGAATGTAGCTATTATCTCCGTCTGCATTTTTATCATCAGAGAAATAATACATCCCTTGCGCTCGGCCATGAATATTTAATACTGATTCTTGATCTTCATAAACTACGGCTGAATTTGCAGCACTTGCAGAAAAAAGTGCAGCGATTGCGATCGACGTTCTTGTCATTTTCATTTAATTACCACTACTTGTGTTGTTTGAATCGAGTGAAATTATGAACAGTGGCAATTATTTTTAAAGTGCAAATTCAACCATATTCTATGGATAAATATAAACAAGCCCTCAATCTAAAACATTATGTCCTAGTACTCATATTAGTTGAGATAATCCATCCAAACAGGAGGCGTCCCTATTATTTTTTGAACAGTATCAATGAACAGTTTGGCTAATGGTTGTTGATTTCGGTGAGTATACATTGCATATATTTCCCCTATCGCGGGAAGATTATAATCAGGAAGCAACTGTACAAGATCTTGTTTACTCAAACTCTCCTGAAGAAAGAACTGCCCTATTAAAGCATACCCTAGATCAGATTTTACGGCATCGAGCATTAACTCAGTTTCATTCACGAAGTACTGCCCATTGATATTATACGTTCTAACGTCGCTTGATGACTGGCTTGGCGCTATACGTAGCTTATCTGCCTTAAAGTTAGCATTAGAGTATATTACTGCTGGCATTTTTATAAGCTCTTCTGGAGAGCTCGGGGTTCCATACTTGTCAATAAAACTCTTCGATGCAACCAGTGCCATATTATTGCTTGCCAACTTACGCACTATCATGTTGGACTCTCGGATTGGTCCGATACGAAACACAACATCAAAACCTTCATGGATAACATCGACTCGATTATCATCGAGCAGCAGCTCTACAGTAATGTTTGGGTACTGTTTTATAAACTCTTTAACTGCCTGATTTAAGTATGCTCTGCCAAAGAAAGTGGAGCTTGATATTTTCAGATTACCTTTCGGTTCATCCTGAAATGTAGCAGCAATACTACGAGTTTCAGTTAGAACCTCTCTTACTTTCTTAGCTTGCGCCACCATCTCAACACCTGCATTGGTCAGGGATAGCGAACGCGTGGAACGGTTTAACAGCCGTAAGCCCAATTCATCCTCTAGCTTTTTGATCTGTTTTGACAAAGCTGAACGATCTATATGATTTCTGTCAGCAGCTTTAGCAAAAGTTCCGTATTCAGAGACATCCAGTAGTAATTCAAGTTGGCTTGCGAGATCCACTGCACAATTCCTTATTTAGTTTTTATTCTTTATGTGATGGGAAATGGATTTTACAAAATTAATTTCAATTTTTTATGGTTCAAATTGCATCAGTGAATTGCAAATAATGCACGAATTAAAAACGCTTTAATTTTCGTCGCTATCTTTAGCTTCTGTTTAGTTATTCCTATCTATTATGGCTTATTACATTTAACAATACTCCACGTCTTTAAAACCCTAAACTGACCTTTTTCAAACCAAAAAGTGAGCATTTTGACCAATATTTAATCGTGCATTTTTATCACTACTCTATGTTCGCTGAGGGCCTATTTACCCATAGGTACAATGAATACAATGCCGTTCCTTTTAGTATGAACAGAATCATTTAGGGCGCGACAAATGTTAAAGAAAGTTTTCGGCATTGGCCTTTTATCCGTTTTAGCTGCTTGTGCAGACGAAGAGATAACCAAACAACCTAATACTCCCTTACCTACGATAGACGTCTCCAAAGTCATCTATGAGCCCGTTCAATCGTGGTTCACCTTTACAACAAGGCTTCAAGCCCCAGAGAAAGTTTCTTTAATGCCACGCGTTTCCGGAGTTATTGAAACGGTAGAATTCAAAGACGGACAGAGTGTCAACAAAGGTGACTTACTCGTCACTCTTGATGATCGAACCTTCAAAGCTCAGGTCTCACGACTTGAAGCGCAAGTTAAGAGTGCTCGAGCTGCGCTAGAGCAAGCAGCAAACGAACAAAAGAGAGCCGCCCAACTGGTTAAGCGAAAAGCCATCTCAGCGGAACAAGCAGAGGCCCGAGATACCGCAGTAAAGCAACGCTCTGCAGAACTAATGGCCTTGCGTGCTCAGTTAGAATCCGCAAAGTTAGATCTTGAGTTTACGAAGATATATGCCCCTATTAGCGGCACTATTTCAAGAGCATTCATTACTAAAGGAAACAATGTAAACGCAAATCAAAGCGTTATATCAAACATTGTCTCTAACGATCAGGTATATGCATACTTTGATGTCGATGAGCGAACTTGGAACCGTTACTTCTCGACAATCAATGCCGACTCTAACTTACCTACTCGTCTTGAACTATCTGGACAAAATGGGCAGGTGTTTTTTGGACGCGTTGACTTTGTCGACAACTCCATCAACGAAAACACCGGTACTTTGCAGGTTCGAGCGGTATTCGATGCAACAAAATCAAACTTAAAAGTGGGATCGTTTGGCCGAGTTCAGATATCAACAACCAAACCAGTTGAACGAGTTCTCGTTCCAGAGCGTTCTATTGGCACAGATCTAGAAAACCGCTTTGTATTAACACTCAATGAAGAGAATACGTTGCAATACAGCATCGTAACCTTAGGCGAACGTTACGGAACATTTCGTGCTATCGAGAATGGCTTGAACGCCGACTCAATTATTGCGGTAAATGGCCCAGCAAAAGTTGGCCCAAATAGCAAAGTCACACCAAAAAATGTCACGCTAGATATTAGCAATACTTCATTGATTATGGCTTCAAACTCAACATCGTTGCCAAACAAACGTTTAGCTCAAGACTAAGAAGACAACCGAATGAAATTTGCACACTTTTTTATTCAAAGACCCATATTTGCCTCTATGTTATCGCTATTGATATTAATAGTAGGCGCAATTTCACTTTTGCAGTTGCCTGTGAGTGAATATCCAGAGGTTGTCCCTCCTACAGTAGTAGTTACAGCAAACTATCCTGGTGCGAACCCAAAAGTAATCGCAGAAACAGTTGCTACGCCTCTGGAGCAAGAAATTAATGGTACAGAAAACATGTTATATATGTTTTCACAGGCAACCAGTGACGGCAGAATGACATTGACCGTAACCTTTGCTTTAGGTACGGACTTGGACAAAGCTCAGGTTCAAATTCAAAATCGCGTCACTACAGCTTTGCCCCGGTTACCAGAAGCCGTCCAACGGTTAGGAGTTGTTGCCGAAAAAGCCTCTCCTGATCTCACCATGGTTGTGCATATATATTCTCCAGATTCTAGCCGTGAAGTCAGTTATTTAGCTAACTACGCTAATTTAAACTTGAAAGATGAGATAGCTCGGCTCGGAGGCGTTGGTGATGTGCGCCTTTTCGGTGGTGACGAGTACTCAATGCGCTTGTGGTTAAATCCAGATGAGCTCGCTTCTAGAAATCTAACCGTAATGGACGTTGTCTCCGCCGTCCGATCTCAAAACCAACAGGTGGCAGCAGGCTCATTAGGTGCGCAACCAGCCGCTAATGAAAACCAATTCCAAGTTTTGTTGAACGTAAAAGGCCGCTTGGAGAATATTGATGAATTCAACGACATTGTAGTAAAAGTTGACGAAACAGGGGCTTTGACACGTCTTAAAGACGTTGCACGCGTAGAGCTAGGTCAAAACTCTTATGCACTGCGCGCCTTGTTAAATGGTAAACCAGCGGTGGCGATGCCCGTATTCCAGCGCCCTGGTGCTAATGCTATTGAGCTATCTAATCAGGTTCGTTCAACCATGGACCGTTTACAAACAGCCTTTCCAGCTGGAGTTTCATATGAAATAGCCTACGACCCGACCGTCTTTGTTCGTGGTTCGATAGACGCGGTGGTTCATACTCTGCTAGAGGCAATTGTACTTGTTGTTGTCGTAGTCATTTTGTTTTTGCAAACATGGCGCGCGTCTATCATCCCTATCATTGCGGTGCCTGTTTCATTAATCGGTACGTTCGCTGTAATGCAAATGCTCGGAGTATCGATTAACACACTTTCGTTGTTTGGACTTGTTCTCGCCATAGGCATCGTCGTCGATGACGCCATTGTCGTCGTCGAAAACGTGGAACGGAACATCCATAATGGCCTTGCACCACTAGAAGCAACGAAACAAGCAATGACCGAAGTTACCGGGCCAATTATTGCAATTGCTTTAGTGTTATGTGCGGTGTTCATCCCGACGACCTTTATTACAGGGTTATCCGGTCAGTTTTATAAGCAGTTCGCACTAACAATTACGATCTCGACGATTATTTCAGCAATTAACTCGTTGACGTTATCGCCTGCTTTATCAGCACTGCTATTACAAGATAAGAACGCAAAACCCGATCGGCTAACCAAGCTATTGGATGCGGTTTTTGGTAAGTATGTTTTTGCGCCATTCAATAGAATTTTTGAGTACAGCTCGAACCAATATCAAGCTCTGGTCAAGAAGCTGATTCGCTTTAGCCTTGTTGTTGTGGTGGTATACATTGCGTTACTCGGGGGAACGGCTTCTCTATTCAAAGCAGTTCCTGGAGGATTCATTCCTCAACAAGATAAGCAGTATTTAGTTGCGATCGCCCAACTTCCAGATGCAGCAAGTTTAGATCGAACAGAGTCCGTTATTAAAGAAATGGAAAACCTCGCGCTGGCAACACCTGGCGTAGCACAAACCATTTCTTTCCCAGGCTTATCGGTCAATGGTTTTACTAACAGTCCGAATAGTGGCATCGTTTTTGTTACGCTTGAGGACTTCGATAAACGAAATGATCCAACTCTCGGAGCAAATGCGATTGTTGCATCTTTGAATAAGAGCTTTTCAATCATTGATGAAGCCTTCGTTGCGATTTTTCCACCACCACCAATCCAAGGACTTGGCTCTACTGGCGGCTTTAAACTTCAAATCGAAGACCGAGCGAACAAGGGGTTTGATGAGCTCTTCAAGCAATTGAACTTGGTAATAAGTGAGGCATCAACAAGACCCGAGCTGATGGGATTATATTCCACATTTCGTATACAAGTGCCGCAGATGGACATCCAAATAGATCGTGAACAAGCGATGCTGCAAGGTGTTCCTCTAGAGCAGGTTTTTGATGCGCTTCAAGTTTATTTAGGATCATTATACGTCAATGACTTCAATATGTTTGGTAGAACATACAAAGTGAATGCCCAGGCAGACATGAACTATCGTCTCGAACCTGACCAAATACTTAACTACAAAGTAAGAAATGCTGCCGGACAAATGGTTCCTCTCGGCGCTGTACTGGAGATCATACCCACGATTGGGCCTGACCGCGTGATGCACTATAACGGCTACCCTAGTGCAGAACTAAACGGCAGTCCTGCTTTTGGTTACAGTTCTGACCAAGCCCAAACGGCTATTGAGGAAGTACTGGATCAAAACCTAGCAGAGGGAATGGTTTATGAATGGACTGATGTAACCTACCAGCAGATTTTGGCTGGTAACACGACGGTGTATATATTCCCACTTGTTGTTTTGTTAGTTTTCATGGTGCTAGCTTCGCAGTACGAGAGTTTAAAACTGCCATTCGCTATCATTTTGATCGTTCCTATGACCATTTTTTCTGCACTAGCAGGTGTTTGGTTCATTGGTGGTGACAACAATATATTCACACAAATTGCTTTGATTGTCCTTGTGGCTCTAGCGTGTAAAAATGCCATCTTGATGGTGGAGTTCGCTAAAGAACTTAAAGACAATGGCCAAGATACCTTATCAGCGATTTTGGAAGCATGTCGTTTACGTCTTCGACCGATTCTAATGACATCAATTGCATTTACCGCTGGTGTTATTCCATTAATGATTGGTACAGGGGCCGGAGCGGAAATGCGACAAGCAATGGGTATTGCTGTATTCTCGGGTATGGTAGGCGTAACGGTATTTGGATTACTACTCACACCTGTTTTTTACATGTTAGTGAGCCGAAACAAAAAACGTCAAACACTATAACCATAATATAAATACTCATTTAAATTCATACTAAAGGGAGCTATTGCTCCCTTTTCTTTTGGTTATTAAGTATATTAATAATTTCTAGACAGAGCAGAAGTTATACATGAAACTAATACGCTAATATCTAACGTGGATAAACATTGTGGATTTAGCAAATAAACTACACCTGCTTTTAGAAGTCTCTAAAGCTGGATCTTTTGCAAAAGCAGCAGATGGGATGAATATCGACCGCTCTGTTTTGTCTAAACACATCAAGCAGTTAGAAGAGCACTTAGGCGTTAGGCTATTAAACAGAACGACTCGCTCTCTTTCATTAACACAAGTCGGCAAGCAAATAGTAGAAAAAGCAGACCAAATATCTCAACTCCTTGATGATACTCAACAAATAGCGGAGAACTTTCAGACTGAGCCTTCAGGGAAAGTACGAATTTCAAGCTCAACATTATTTGGAAAACTCTATCTACAACCTTCGATAGAGAAGTTTTTACATAAGTACCCAAAAGCAAGTGTTGAACTAATGCTAGATGATCTTCATGTAGACGTGATTAGAAGTAATTTTGATATTGCTTTTCGAATCGGACCTATGAGGGATTCATCAATGGTAGCAAGAAAATTAGCAAAAAATACGACTGCAATCATTGCTTCTCGAAATTTAATTGAAAAACATGGTAACCCAGAAACGCCTGATGAGTTAGTTAAGCTACCTTTTATTATTTATTCAAATGGTAATTTTATTGTCGATAAACTTAAATTCTACGACAAAGCAAAATCAGATGGTTTAGATACATACCCAATATCAGGGTCATACATGGTCAATGAAGCTGAGCTAATAATTGAAAGCGTAAAGTCAGGTCTGGGCGCAGCACTTATAGGTCAATTTATGCTCCCTAACAACCTAGAGTCTTCTAATTTAGTTCAACTTTTACCAGAATATGAAACTCAAGATTTTGGTGATATTTATGCCATGTACTCACACCGTCAGCAATCACCATTGGTTAGGGCATTCATTGATATCGTTCAAGAAGAAATTGGCATACCACCAATATGGGAAAAGCATTTCAATAAAAGCTAGGTAATTCTATTTAACCAAAATTAACAGAAAATAAAACATCAAATAAAATCAATAAGTTAAAACAGGAATATTTAAGATTCATCGAAGTTTAATGTTAGGTGAATTAAGTTCCATTCTAAATGGCGCTTAATTCACTAAATATAAAACATTCTTGATTTATAATACTAACAAATCCATCACCTATACAAGTTACGATGTATATTAAAGAAAAACACACCTCGGTCACTAGTTTGTTAGTATATAAAATATCTTATCTTATTTTTTTGGTTATTTACACGTTAGCAACGATTTATTTTAGCGTACAAATGGACAAAAGCACATCGGAGAACTCTCTTATAGAAATGACTCAAATAGCATTTGTGCTTTTTTCATCGTTAATGTGTTTGTATAAATCTAAGGAATATCTTGAACTCAAACACATATTAGTAATAATGTCTTCATTTTTTATGGTTATATTCGTTAGAGAAATGGACTACCACATAGAGCAGTATTTCCCTCACGGTTCATGGAAGTATCCTGCTTGGATTATAATAGTCTCGGTCTGTTATTTTTGTTTTAATAACATAGTTAACATAAAAAATGAGGTAAAACTTTTCATTTCTCATTCTAGCTTCACGACATTAACGATTGGCTTTTTTATTGTTTTCTTATTCTCACGCTTTGCAGGGTATGGTGATTTTTGGGTCGAGTTTATGGGGAACTCATACAATAGAGACGTGAAAAACTTGGTCGAAGAAAGCTTAGAGTTACTAGGTTACGCGATACTTTTAAACGGTGTTTTACTTATTAAAGTAGAAAACCACTAAGTATAAATAAAAGTTCATAGCTTGTAGTTCAAGCTTTGAACTTTTTTGGTTAAAAAAAAGCAGCAAATTATATTTGCTGCAAATGATGAAAAAAAACAATATGCGTAAGTTAACTTCCTAGCAATGGATGCGTTAACGAGTTAATAATAACGAACCGTAACAATTAAGTCTCGTTGAAAATAATCCATAAAGAATGGAATTTATTACACTGTTAATTATGTAACCTTATCTAATCTAGTTATCACACGCCGTCGTTTTTATATCTTATCTCTTTCCGTCAATAAATAGCTCTTCACATCAGATCCCATTTATCATCCCACAACAGTCGGATTCAAAACAAAGCAATAAAAATCAATAAATTAGAAGTAGCCACTTAAAAAATAAAAAGGAGTAAAAACGAAACTATATCAGATAGAACATATTAAAGATCACCGACTCTGAGTAGAAAGCCGTTCATACTCGTTACGCATACAATCAATAAAGACTTCCATCGCCGGCGTCACACACTTCCCAGCATGATAAGCGCAGAGTGGCTTGATCATCTGTGAAAATTCGGTGAACTCAAGCTCTTGTAAACTGCCCTCTTGCAACTCTTTTTCAACCGTAAAACGAGGTAAGTAAGAGATACCAATATTACTCTCAACGCAATTTTTGATCGTATTAATACTGCTAAGTTCGATCATGTTGTCGATGCTAATATCACGCTCCTGAATAATGCTCTCAAACATCCGTCGAAAAAGGCACTTAGGGCCATTGCTTATAAACCCTAAATCAATATGTTGCTCTCTCTTCTTTAAATCTAGCCCTTTTAAAAGCGGTGAAGCAACCAATACCAGTGGCTCGTGCTCAAACTCGTGGACCTTGAGCGTATCGTCATTACCTACTCGATAAAACACACCTAAATCAGCTTTATCCGCTATCAACTCATCTCGAATCTGATAGCAATTTTGTGATTGCAGAGAGAGTCTGACATTGGGCGCTCTGATCCTGAACTCTTTTAAAACATTAGCCATCTTATAAGCAAGTTGAGTCTCAGCAACCAGCACTTTCAATTCACCGGTCGGCTCCGAGTTTTCTTGCTGTGCTGTTCCCTCAATATTTTCCATCACTCGCGACAGTTCATAGACGTAAGGCAGTATCTTTTCTCCTGCTTGAGTCAAAACCATCTTACGCCCTATTTTTTCGAACAGCTGCAGAGACAGATCTTGTTCCAACTGCTTGATTTGAAAGGTGACGGTTGATTGCGTGCAATAAAGCTTCTGTGACGCTTTTAGAAACGATCCTTCTTCAACAATAGCTTTAAAAGTAAGAAAGCGTTTTAGATTCATGACTAGACTCCACAACCAACAGTTCAATAAATTAAAAGTCTAAGTTTTAATTTATTCAATTTTTTAATCAATTGTAGCGAAGTATAGTGCAGTAAAAACAGGAGAGATAGAGATGACCGCCATCTACACCGCATTTTTTACTTACGTAATCATTACTTCAATTACACCAGGGCCAAACAACATTTTATCGCTCAGCATCGCGACGCAATATGGACTAAAACGCTCAACAAAAGTGATTTCGGGGATGTTTTGTGGCTATGTTGTTTTGATGCTACTTTGTGGCGCTTTCACGTATAACATGATCAGCCTCTTGCCCGTGATTACACCTTGGCTAACATGGATTGGAGCAGCTTATATTGTTTGGTTGGCTTGGGGGCTTGCTACGAGTGAGATCAAAACTTCATCGGATAATTCTAAAGGTATCAGTTTCTTAACAGGTTTCGGTTTGCAGTTCGTTAATGTGAAAATCATTCTTTATGGAATTACCTCTATTTCTACGTTCGTACTGCCCCACACTCAGAATATCTACTGGATCTTAGCGACTAGCCTCATTCTTGCTTTGATCGCACTTCTTAGCAACGTAGTCTGGGCCGTTGCAGGAAAGCTACTTCAATCGCAATTCCAGAGATATGGCAAAGTCATCAATATGAGCTTAGCAGCAGCTCTGATCTATTGTGCGACACAGTTATTTACTTAAGTATATAGTTGATCATCAAGAACAATATTGCTCTTCAACTTAGACGACTACGTTTATGTGAAGAGCAAATTCTGCTCTACAAATCGCTGCGGTTTCTCGTGCCCTTACTCGCTCCTTCATACGGCAGTTTTTGAAGAAGTAGATTCAACGTCACTTAATCAACCTAAAGATACGAAATCTTTTTTAGTTATACAGACACGGCCTTGGCGACCTCGGCAATAACTAAGCATTACTTAGTATACACAAATCAGAAAAACTAAGATAATCTTAGTCATCCAAGTCCTTCGTATGAACTTTAAGTGTTGTTTAATAATCCACTCCCAGCCCGCCTTAAGCATGCGCGTAAACAAGCGAATCTATCCCAAAAAGCACTGGGCATCCGTATCGGCATGGATGATAGTTCTGCAAGTGCAAGGATGAATCAATACGAAAGGGAGCGCCATACTCCCGACGTAAAAACGCTCAAACTTATCGCAGATGAGCTAAACGTACCTCTAAACTATTTTTTTTGTGAAGATGAAATCACCGCTGAACTTGCTGCGAATCTCCACAAGCTGTCAAATGATGACAAGCAAAGAGTGCTTGAGAGCACAGCCCAGTTGATTGCGGACGCAATCGTCACGAACAAGTCGAGTACGTAATTGGGATTAAACGCCTAAGAATACGTATCAATACTAAAGAATCAAAGAGCATAACTAAGGGTTCAACATGGCTACAACAAAAGCACTTGTGGTTTTTTCCGGTGGGCAGGACTCTACGACCTGCTTAATCGATGCATTAAATACATATGATGAAGTTCATGCTATAACGTTTGATTATGGCCAGCGTCATTCAGATGAAATAGATATCGCTATCGAATTAGGTAAGCAACTTAACATCAAAAGCCACAAAGTCCTGGATGTAAAATCAATTAATGAGTTAGCGATAAGCTCGCTGACAAGAGACAACATTCCGGTATCTAATGACTTAAGCGACGCTAACGTACCCAATACATTCGTTCCAGGGAGAAACATTCTCTTTCTTACTTACGCATGTATCCATGCTTACCAGCTTGGCATTCAAGACATCATTACGGGAGTTTGCGAAACAGACTTTAGTGGTTACCCTGACTGCCGAGACAACTTTATTCGCTCTCTAAATCTCTCTTGCAATTTAGGTATGGATAAAGCCTTCAATATTAAGACTCCTTTAATGTGGCTTACTAAAGCCGAGACCTGGGCTCTAGCTGATAAGCATAATATGTTGGAATTTGTTCAAAACAATACTTTAACATGTTACAACGGAATCGTTGGTAAAGGCTGTGGTGAATGCCCAGCGTGCCTACTGCGACAAAGCGGCTTAGAAGAATACTTAGCGAGCAAATAGTCTTTGTTAGCGGTAATAGCGCTGGGATAAAACCTTTTGCGTTAGCTTCTAAACGTTTTATCTCAGCGTGAAACTCCAGCCAACAGAGCTTCATTTTGATGCCGCCAGATTGGTGGCATCAATTAAATGCGAAACGATTGTCGAACCAAAGATAGCACCACACCACAACAGCCAACACTGCTTAGCTTTTACAACGCTGTAAATTGTTTAGATATATCGACAATGTTTCGATAGCAAAGCTACCAACGGCATTACTCGCGAAACCGGAATTAGATAGAAAAGCTACCTCGAATGATGACGAGTCTCTCGTCTAAGCAATACTCAAATATTTATGAGTTTGAACAGACAAACGCCAATTGCGGGCAATGCACGTATCAATACACAATTGCGTAGCACGAGGCTTCTGGCTAATTGGTTGTAGTGCAATGATAGTCTCAGCCGCTACGTTCGCATTTGCTAAAAGATCATCAAGGTGGTCGATGTCTTTCTGGGTGCCGACTGGATGCTTAATCTCATTTGCCCGCTCTAATGCGCTATTAAGCACTGGTAATTTACCTTTCATTGCTACTTTTGGTGACACTGTCACCCACGTATTTTCTGAAGTAATCACTTCTGATGTGCCACTGGTTTCAATTTGGCATTGGCACCCCATATCTTCAAACGCCTTTGTTAAAGGGCGCAGATCATAAATACAAGGCTCTCCACCAGTAATCACGATATGCTTAGCATTAAAGCCTTGCTGTTGATATTGCTCTACGATGTTCTCGGCAGATGCAACACACCACGTCGGAGAATCTTCCGTTTTCACCAGAATATCGCCTATTTGACGTTGATCATTCTCATCTGCATACCACGTTTGTTTGGTATCGCACCATGAGCAACCAACCGGACACTCTTGAAGCCGAACAAAAACAGCAGGGACTCCAGTGAAAACCCCTTCCCCTTGGATGGTTTCAAACATCTCATTTAGCTTATACAACGCAGAACTCACTCAACTCATAACATTTCGAGGCGAAGACCATAATGGACACGCGTGTCTAGGTCAATTTAAACCAAAAATTAATTGTTAAAATAGACCATTTTGTAGTTTCATAGCGTAATGAATATAGGTTTCTGGTTAACGTTAAACCAAGTCTTATTCACTGACAGCTCCCAAAAAACTTTAAGGTAAGAAATGATGTATAAACTGATCGCACTAGATATGGATGGCACGCTACTCAATAGTGATAAAGCCATTTCTGAAGAAAACAAACAAGCGATCGCAAGAGCTCGAGAAGCAGGCGTTACTGTCGTTCTCGCTTCTGGTCGCCCATTAGAAGGAATGCAAGACAAGCTCGACGAACTGAATATCCATTCCGATCGAGATTTTGTTCTTTACTATAACGGTTCGATGGTCAAGAACGTAGGCACAAACGACATCATCCACCAGCAAATCATAGATGGTAAAGCTGCAAAATTGGTGGCGCGAAAAGCCGAAGAGCTAGGTGCGTACGTCCATGCTTTTAGTCAAGTTCATGGTTTAATCACCAACGAGCACAACTCTTACACCGATATTGAAGCAAAGATAAATGGCTTAAATGTCACCGAGATGAACTTCGAATCACTAGAAGACGATCATCCAATCATCAAAGCTATGATGGTTGCAGAGCCAAGCAAACTAACAGAAGTTATAGCAGCACTGCCAGCTGAAATGCGCGAAGCGTTTACGGTTGTTCAAAGCGCTCCGTTTTTCCTTGAGTTTCTTAACCCTGCGAGCAACAAAGGTATTGGTGTTGCCGCAATTGCCGAGTATCTGGGAATTAAACCGGAAGAAGTTATCTGTATGGGTGACGCAGAAAATGACCACCACATGCTGAAATACGCTGGCCTTGGTATCGCGATGGCAAATGCAATGGAAGAAACCAAGCAAATCGCTGACTACATTACGGCAAGTAATGATGAGCACGGTGTCGCTAAAGCTATAGAAAAGTTCGTGCTCAATGCATAGCCCTTTCCGCCATGTCTGTTGCGTTAAGCTTCTTACGTTTAACACCCCTAGCCGTCCAAGATAGGCAAGCGGCGTTTTTCGTGGACTAAACGTGTAAAAGCCTTGCTGTAATGCAAGGCTTTGTTTTTACTCAAATACTAATAGATAACAAATACAGCCATCAATCTAGCAACGTTTTGCTCGGTTGGTTTTCACAAGTCAGCTTCCTTGCAAGCAGCATAAATAACAACATTAATAATGGATAATGTAACGTCGACAAGACTAATGACCACAAACCGCTAAACGATACGATAATAGCCGAGTACAAATAGAGTTGATCAACAAGCAACAATGCCAGCGTTACAAAGATCATCTGCCGAGTATCTAAATGTGCTTTCGACTCTTTAAATGTCATGACCAACGCTGATGCAGTGATTAAAATTGCTAGCCAGCGACCAAACACAGGTAATGGCCAGATGACGGAGATGACCGCTGTTGCCGCAGTCATAATGAACCAGACGCCTTTTGAGCTTAGAACTTGATCAACGTTCACATCTTGATTTGTTTCCAGTCGAAGAACATGCCAAGCCACCAAGCTGCCTAACAGCGCGCCAAATAACATATCTAAAATAAAGGCACTGCCGAGGAAAAACTTACCTAACACCACAGTAAGAGTGATGAACACGAAGACTGCCGTTGTTCCATTCAAACCAAAATACTGGGTTCTATGAAACAAGAACGTCAGCACACAAAACCACACAGCGATAGGCAAGCTAGGAAAACTAAAGCCAAAGCTGTGCGTTAACTCCATCATTGGTATATAGACATGTGGGCGCGGTAGCGAAAAGCCTTGTTGAGCGACAAGCACCATAAGCGACGTTGCACTAATTGCGAAAAAGAGTCGGTACACAAACCGGCTACCAAAGCGCATCATGGCAAAAGGAAATAGAAAGAGTAGTACCGTCGGTTCTGTCAGATCTATAACGAGTTTCGAGATCTGACTAGCTACCTCGTAACTCGTTTCTGACAACGCCCCTACCCAACTCTGTAAATCTATCAGCCACGCCAATTCAACCTGACGAAATGAAGGCGCGGATTCGATCAACTGAGTCACATAAGATACTGATTGCTTGGTAGCTTGATCAAAAAACTGAGTGGCTTGTGGCCATTGCTCAGGATAACGATATAAAGATGATGGTAATTCAGATGGGCTAAGCAACATCGCTGACGCAACTTCTACTCCATAATGAGGGGCAAACCAAATAGGCAGTTCATTTCCACCTAAAGAATTATTCATAGAAAAAGCGATAATGTCAGAGTCTGATATACAGTCGTAAAAAACCGCAGTGTCCGTTCTGCCAAGCTCCTCTCCAACCGTAACCACTATACCGGTTTCTTCCCACGTTTCTCGTTGAGCAGCAACTTGTGGAGACTCACCATCAATAATGGTTCCGCCAGGTAGAGAAATCTTATCCGTTAATACTTCATGAACTAACACTAACTTGTCATCAGCGCGAACAATACAGAGCGCTCCTTTAACTTCGCTCGCAGTGGCTTTAGCCGTAGAGATCGGTGAAACAGGTAACAAAATAAAACAAAGGATGAGTAATAACAGCTGTCTCAACACAAAATATGACCTTAAATAAACATAATGATAACCAATGAATCATGGCAGTTAATCTTATCTTTTTCGACAAAAATTAAGTAACGAGTTATGCCAAACTGAGTTGATCGCGTAAAACCTGATCTCAACGCTCACTGGAGAATAATTTAATGCAAACCTGACAAAAATCAGACAAAACATAAAATGTTGATCGCAATTCTGCCAGTTATATAAAGATAACGTCAGGACAAAGTCATACACATTTTGTGGGTTCTCATAGTTGACACAATAAAAAAGGGCTTATTATTCGCAAACAATAAACCCTAGTTATGATAACTATGTACTGATCGTTGAAACCAAGAATGAATCTTATCTCATGGTCAACGAATCAAGTTCACTGGCCCGATAGTTAGTTAGACTTGCAATTCGCATCGCCTACTTTTTGCCAAACACCCCAAGGCCCTGAGTCTGCTGGATTATCACCTTGAGTCCACCACTGCGCTTGCCAAACTTTACCATTCCAAGTAACCGTATCTCCTTTGAGATACACTAAGCTGGCTTGCCATACAGTTGTACAGCTATCTGTGGGAGGCGTTGTCACCGTTTTCGCTTGAGCGGATACTAACGCTTGGTATTGTGTGCTGGTCTTATCAACGTTGAAGTTCAAAGCCACTCTTGCTTCTCCGCTCTGAGTAGCACCAAATTCAACATCAACACGACAACTTGCATTCATTGCTAACGTCGCCTGAGAGCACTGATCATTGGCAATAACAGCTGCATCAGTAACACCCGAAGCAAACGCGCGAACATTTTCCACAGTGAAGGTGGTGCTCCCTGAATTCTGGATAACAAAGCTATGTTGCTGTAACTCCCCAACATTAAATGATGCCAGTGTCTGTTCGGTGGTGTATCCAACAGAAACATTTTCTTTTGGTGGTGTTGCTGTTCCGATAACACCATCGACAAAATTGCGCATAGCAGCGATATCGCTATAAACCCCATACATACCAGGACGAGCACAACCTATTCCCCAACTGACCACACCAAGTTGAGTGATTACACCACTGCGATTAATAACGATTGGACCACCACTATCTCCCTGACAAGAATCTATCCCACCTTGAGGAATACCCGCACAGAATGACACTTCTCCAACCGTTGTGTAGTTGCCACCGGCTTGACGGCAAGTCATATCCGACACAAGTGGGACGTCAACCTCTTGCAATCGAGACGGAGAGCTTCCTCCTTCAGAAGTTCGCCCTAAGCCAGCAACACTAAGCCAATCTCCGATGCTCGCGTATTGCGTTAGACTACCATTCGCAATCTCAACTGAAGAAACACCTTGAGGCACAGAGTCGAGCTTCAATACCGCGAGGTCATGAGAAAGCGTCGCGCGGCGATATGCCGGGTGCATATGGATCTCACTGACGTTTGCACGAACACCATCACTACCGTTATAAACAACGCCACCGATTTTAACCGCAATCTGACTCGGAGAATCACCCTCAACACAATGTGCAGCAGTCAGGACGTAACCATTCCCGATATAACTGGCCCCACAATACGATCGGTTACCATAACGACTAACAATTTGGGTGTAGAATTTCCAGTCACGTGGGTCGGCAGTTACTCCGCCTACGATCTGGGGTTGGATAGTGTGATTTTGCGTCTGTGACAAATCATCAGCACTTGCGAACATTGGCAAAACGGCTAAAGCAAGTAACGATTTTGTTAGTTTCAAAATATTGTCCTCTTGTTTTTGTAAGCACGATCCTCGTGCTACTAATAAACAAGCAGACAAAAACGCCGATACCAATGTGGGTGCATATCAATTTATTAACATTGCGAGCAACTTATAGAGAAAAGTCTATTGACGAACTGAATGATTTCAATTCGAATGAACCTAAATCACAATATTAAAGTTAAATACGATTATTCGTTCAGCGGTTTTCTTAAATAGTGGATATGATGTGCAAATCCTTGTTTTTCATACAAAGATATTGCGCCCTGGTTAAAATGCCATACTTCAACAAACATCTGTTTTGCACCGTAATCAGAGAACGTTGACTCAATTTTATTAATCAAAGCCTGCGCCGTACCTTGTTTTCGATATTCAGGCAGCACATAGAGCTCATCCACGCTTCCCATCATAACTGGCTGGCTGACGGTAGAAATAAGTTCACAGAAGTGACCAGAAATAAAGCCAATAATTTCATCTCCTTGTTTTGCTACGTAAACAAGGCACTCAGGGTCGTCAATATATCGAGCAATGCTTTTTTCTTGTTCTATCTCCTCTGCCGTTTTGAAAAGCTCAGGAGATTGAAGATGATGCTCATCATGAAGCTCGAACATAAGATCGTTGAGCAACTCTAGGTCGCTAAAACACGCAGGTTTAATCGCAAACGTGGTCATACAAAGGGTCACTAAAAATGGAATGGCTGTAGTTTGTGAGGAAAACGTCGTATTGGCAAGTCACAAATGCTTTCACGATACGTTTGTACTGTTTGAACAACAAAAAGGCCCCTGTACTTAATAAACGTACAGAGGCAGAACCAACCTACAGAGTTCGAGGATCAGGGGTTAGTTAGAATTGAGTTTTTATCAGCGTCGTAGCACTCGCTCAATTTCGTTCAAGCTACTTGGGTCATCAATCGTTGACGGAACGGTGTATTTTTCACCATCAGCTATTTGACGTATAGTTCGACGCAAAATTTTACCTGACCGTGTTTTCGGTAAACGGTCTACAACCAACGCATGCTTGAAGCAAGCAACTGCACCTATCTCACTACGCACTTTGCCCACAAGCTCACCTTCAAGGTCTAGCTCATCCACTTTGACGCCGTCTTTTAGTACCACAAAACCAAGTGGAAGCTGACCTTTTAGATCATCGTGGATACCAACCACCGCACATTCTGCAATCGCTGGGTGGCCTCCTACTATTTCTTCCATTTCACCTGTCGACAATCGGTGTCCCGCGACATTAATCACGTCATCAATACGTCCCATAATAAACAGGTAACCGTCTTCATCCAGATAGCCACCATCACCTGACACGTAGTAGCCTGGGAACTGGCTAAGATAACCAGTTTCAAAACGGTCATGATTACGCCAAACCGTTGGCAGACAACTTGGTGGTAGCGGACGTTTTAATGCGACAAAGCCTTGTTGGTTAGGCCCGACAGCCTCTCCAAGTTCATTCAGAATTTCGACCTGATAACCCGGAATGGGCTTCGTCGAAGAACCAGCTTTAACTGGCATCATTTCGACACCTGTCGGGTTGCCAGCGATGGCCCAGCCCGTCTCGGTTTGCCACCAGTGGTCAATAACGGGCTTGTCCGCTTTGCTCTGAACCCACTCCAGTGTCGGAGGGTCAAGGCGTTCTCCCGCCATAAAGATGGTTTTCAGATTCGACAAGTCGTGCTGTTTTAAGTGCTCGCCTTCCGGGTCCTCTTTCTTAATCGCACGAAACGCCGTTGGTGCAGAGAACAACGCATCTACTTTATATTCATCACACACTCGCCAAAATGCGCCAGGATCCGGTGTTCGAACAGGCTTGCCTTCGAATAGGATAGTAGTGCAACCGTGAATCAGTGGAGCGTAAACAATGTAAGAGTGCCCTACTACCCAGCCCACATCAGATGCCGCCCAAAAGACGCCATCTTGAGGAATGTTATAGATTGCGCTCATGGAGTACTTCATCGCGACAGCATGGCCACCGTTATCACGCACAACGCCTTTCGGCTTACCTGTCGTGCCCGATGTATAAAGTATGTAGAGCGGATCGGTTGCTAACACCGGAACACAACCATGTGGCAGCGCTTGTTTGTACTCTCGCTGCCAATCTAAGTCTCTTTCTTGGTTTAGCTCAGCGTCGCACTCTGGACGTTGGAAAACAAACACTTTCTCAGGCTTCCAACGGCTGTCCATAATGGCTTTGTCTACCATTGGTTTGTATGGAATGACTTTGTTGATCTCAATCCCGCACGACGCCGTCATGATCACTTTCGGCTCTGCATCTTCAATTCGTACAGCAAGCTCATTAGGTGCAAAACCACCGAATACTACGGAATGAATCGCCCCCAAACGCGCGCAGGCAAGCATCGCCATTGCGGCTTCTGGGATCATCGGCATATAAATAACGACTCGGTCGCCTTTTTCAACACCTTGAGCAGACAGCATGCCAGCAATTTTTGCTACTTGGTCACGTAGGTCGCTATAGGTGTACGTGGCTTTACGACCTGTCACTGGCGAGTCATAAATGAGTGCAGTATTATCACCGCGTCCTTGCTCGCAATGGTAATCTAATGCTAACCAGCACGTATTCATTACACCATCTGGAAACCAACGTTCTATGCCGTTTTCATCAGATTTCAAGATAGTTTTAGGAGATTCAAACCAATCGAGATTCTCCGCTTGAGCGCGCCAAAAACTCTCCGGTTCATTCTTCGCCCATAAGTATTCTTTTTCGTATGAAGACATATTGCTTCCTCCAGTATGTCCTGACATTGCTCTCGTTCTACTCAAAGATCGCTCTTTTAATCCAAAGATCGTCTCTTTTAATCGAAGACATAGAAGGGTACACGCACAAATCCCTCCATCAGTATTCTCGCACTTCGGCTCATAATGGCTTTTTGCACCACCCAGCCCTGCTCAGTTTGCTTCGCTTGTGCCCCAACTTTTAACGTTCCTGACGGGTGACCAAAAGTCACGGACTCTTTTTCACCGCCACCAGCGGCTAAATTCACTAACGTTCCGGGCACACACGCAGCAGAAGCAATAGCAACGGCTGCTGTTCCCATCATTGCATGATGTAGCTTGCCCATCGACAGCGCGCGAACGAGCACATCAATATCCGACTCATTAACGGCTTTACCACTTGAAGACAGGTAACTTTTCGGTTTAGAAACAAACGCTATTTTCGGCGTATGTTGGCGTGTTTGAGCTTCTTCTAAATCAGAAATCAGGCCCATTTTTAACGCGCCATATGCACGGATGGATTCGAACATCGCTAATGCTGTCTCATCGTTGTTGATATCGTCTTGCAGCTCGGTGCCCTGATATCCTATCGATTCAGCATCAATAAAAATGGTTGGAATGCCCGCATTTATAAAGGTGGCGTTAAACGTACCTACGTCCGGTACCACTAAATCATCGACTAAGTTGCCTGTTGGGAACATGCTGCCTTCGCCATCAGAAGGGTCAACGAAATCGACTTGAATCTCAGCGGCTGGAAACGTCACGCCATCGAGCTCAAACTCGCCGGTTTCTTGGACGAAACCATTAACAATTGGAACGTGAATCAAGATGGTTTTACTGATGTTCACCTGCCAAACACGCACCGTCACAATGCCATTTTCTGGAATGCAATCTTGTGGAATCAGCCCAGCATGAATGGCGAAGGGACCAACTGCCGCAGACAAGTTGCCGCAGTTACCACTCCAATCGACGAATGGTTTGTCGATCGACACTTGTCCAAACAAATAGTCAACATCGTGATCGGCTCTGCTGCTGCGCGAAACAATCACTGTTTTACTGGTGCTTGACGTCGCGCCCCCCATGCCATCAATTTGCTTCGCGTAAGGATCAGGGCTGCCAATAACGCGTAGCAACAGTTTGTCACGTGCGGCTCCAGCCACTTGCGCTTCTTGAGGCAAATCCTCTAGGTTGAAAAAGACACCTTTACTCGTGCCGCCACGCATGTACGTCGCGGGCACTTTTATTTGGCTTGTTTGATTCGGAGTATTATTTGACATACGCACTCCTTATTGTGCCAAGAAATCTTGCGCGAAACGCTGCAGAACACCGCCTGCGTTGTACACGTGAACTTCGTCAGCGGTATCTAAGCGACAAGTAACCGGAACATCGACTTTATCGCCGTTGCTGCGTGTGATAACCAGCACTAAATCAGCGCCCGGCTTGATTTCTCCAACCACGTCGTAAAGTTCCGTACCATCCAGCTCTAGCGTATTGCGGTTAACGCCTGACTTAAATTGCAGTGGTAGTACGCCCATGCCAACCAAGTTAGTACGGTGAATACGCTCAAAGCCTTCAGCAACAATGGCTTCTACGCCTGCCAGTCGAACGCCTTTTGCTGCCCAGTCACGGGATGACCCCTGACCGTAATCCGCGCCAGCCACCACGATCAATGGTTGTTTACGATTCATGTAGGTTTCAATCGCTTCCCACATACGAACCACCTGCCCTTCTGGCTCTACACGCGCCAGAGATCCCTGCACGACTTCGCCGTTTTCCTTCACCATTTCATTGAACAACTTTGGGTTAGCGAAGGTCGCGCGTTGCGCCGTTAAGTGGTCACCACGGTGAGTCGCGTAAGAGTTGAAATCTTCTTCTGGCACACCCATTTTCGCTAAGTATTCACCTGCTGCGCTGCTTGCGAGAATCGCGTTGGATGGTGATAAGTGATCAGTGGTGATGTTGTCGCCCAGAATCGCCAATGGACGCATGCCAGACAATGTTCTTTCTCCCGCTAGCGCACCTTCCCAGTACGGTGGTCGGCGGATATAGGTACTCATCGGACGCCAGTCGTACAGCGGGTTGGGATTTTGCTCTTGATCATTCAGCTTAAACATCTGAATGTAAACTTGCTTAAACTGCTCAGGTTTAACATGAGTACCGACAACTGCATCGATCTCTTCATCGCTTGGCCACAAATCATTGAGATAAATTGGTTTGCCGTTTTGGTCCGTGCCCAATGCATCGCGCTCGATATCAAAACGAATCGTACCCGCTAGCGCATAAGCGACAACCAATGGTGGTGAAGCCAAAAAAGCTTGTTTGGCGTACGGATGGATTCGACCATCAAAGTTACGGTTACCAGAAAGCACCGCTGTCGCATATAAATCACGGTCCATGATCTCTTGTTGGATTTTTGGATCCAGCGCACCACTCATACCGTTACAAGTTGTACATGCGTAACCAACAATGCCAAAGCCAAGCTTCTCTAGCTCTGGTAACAAGCCCGCTTCTTCCAGATACAAGCGTGCAACTTTAGAACCCGGAGCAAAAGACGATTTCACCCAAGGTTTACGTACAAGACCAAGTTCGTTGGCTTTCTTCGCGACAAGGCCAGCAGCAACCACGTTTCTTGGGTTACTGGTATTCGTACATGAGGTAATAGCAGCGATGATCACTGCACCATCTGGCAACTCGCCTTCTTTCTCTTCCCACGCTCCAGAAATGCCGCGCTGTGCCAACTCAGAAGTTGGTAAACGACGATGAGGGTTTGACGGACCAGCCAAGTTACGGCTAACTGATGATAAATCGAACTCAAGTACGCGCTCGTAAACTGCGCTATCAAGATCGTCTGCCCAAAGACCGGTTTGTTTTGCGTAATTTTCTACTAAAGCAACTTGTTCTTCATCTCGACCAGTTAGTTTCAAGTAATTGATGGTCTGCTCATCAATATAAAACATGCCAGCTGTTGCGCCGTATTCTGGTGTCATGTTTGAAATCGTTGCGCGGTCTCCGATCGTTAGATCACGTGCGCCTTCTCCGAAGAATTCAAGATATGAAGATACCACACGCTCATTACGCAGAAACTCAGTAATCGCGAGGACAATATCCGTTGCGGTAATGCCCGGTTGACGTTTACCCGTCAGTTTGACACCGACAATATCTGGTAGACGCATCATTGATGGTCGGCCAAGCATGACGGTTTCTGCTTCCAGACCACCGACACCTATCGCAATAACACCAAGAGCGTCTACGTGAGGCGTATGACTGTCCGTACCCACACAGGTGTCTGGGTAGGCAATGCCCTGCTTTGCTTGTACCACAGGAGACATTTTTTCCAAGTTGATTTGGTGCATGATGCCATTCCCAGCTGGAATCACGCTGACGTTTTCAAACGCTGTTTTACACCACTCGATAAAGTGGAATCGGTCTTCATTACGGCGCTCTTCAATCGCGCGGTTTTTGTCGAAGGCATCAGGGTCAAAGCCCGCATGTTCAACCGCTAAAGAGTGGTCAACGATCAATTGTGTCTCAACCACTGGGTTCACTTTTGCAGGATCGCCGCCCTGATCTGAAATGGCATCGCGCAGACCCGCTAAATCGACTAGAGCGGTCTGACCAAGAATGTCATGACAAACAACGCGTGCTGGATACCAAGGAAAATCAAGATCGCGTTTGCGTTCTATTAACTGTTTCAGGCTATCTTTCAATGTGTTCGGGTCACAGCGACGGACCAGTTGCTCAGCTAGCACGCGAGAGGTATAAGGGAGTGTTTCATAGGCTCCAGGAGAAATGGCATTGACGGCTTCGCGTGCATCAAAATAATCCAGTTGAGTTCCCGGAAGCGGCTTACGATATTGGGTATTAATATTTGTGTTCATGGTTTGCTTCCATTCAGTCTTTACATCTTGCCTTCATCAAGGTTTTCTATTGCTCTAGAAACACAGTGATGAGAGGTTCTCCTTCCTCTGTTAGAGAGAATGACAAAGGAAGGAGGTGGTCAACCAAAGCATATAATGCCCTCGTTGACCTTCGCGCTAGCGATTCTCGATAGGCACCCATTCTTGATGATCTGGGCCCGTATAATCGGCACTTGGGCGAATAATACGGTTATTGGCACGCTGTTCATAAACGTGTGCAGCCCAGCCCGTTAAACGACTCATCACAAAGATTGGGGTGAATAGTTTGGTTGGAATGTCCATGAAGTGGTAAGCCGATGCATGGAAGAAGTCCGCATTACAGAACAGACCTTTCTCTCGCTTCATCACTGATTCAACACGCTCAGAAACCGCATATAGATGTGTATCACCAACTTGTTTCGATAGCTCTTTGGACCAGCGTTTTATTAAGGCGTTGCGAGGGTCACTTTCACGATAAATCGCATGACCAAATCCCATTATCTTGTCTTTATTGGCTAGCATTTTCATGATGTTCGCTTCCGCCTCATCGGGCGTTTGCCAATCTTCAATCATTTCCATCGCCGCTTCGTTTGCGCCGCCGTGAAGTGGTCCACGAAGCGTACCGATTGCTGCCGTGATACAAGAATGGATGTCTGACAACGTTGATGCACAAACGCGTGCTGCGAATGTAGAAGCATTAAACTCATGTTCAGCATAAAGAATGAGCGAGCAATGCATCACTTGTTTGTGCAGTGCAGATGGCGCTTTGTCTGTAAGTAATCGCAAGAAGTAACCACCGATGCAATCTTCAGTCTGATCCTCGGTGTTGATACGCACGCCATCATGACTAAAGCGGTACCAGTAACAGATGATGGCAGGGAACAAGGCTAGCATACGTTCGGTTGCTTTCAGTTGCTCCTCGAAGCTCATTTCCTGCTCTAGGTTACCCAATACAGAACAACCCGTGCGCATTACGTCCATTGGGTGTGCGCTTGCAGGAATCAACTCTAAAGCTTGTTTTAACTCGGCTGGCAAACCTCTAAGGCTGAGTAGGTGTGTCTTGTACGCATCAAGTTCTTGTTGATTCGGCAAGTGACCGCGTAACAGAAGGTGAGCCACTTCTTCAAACTGTGCGTTGTTCGCAAGATCAGTAATATCGTATCCACGATAAGTTAAACCAGTTCCCGTTTTTCCGACAGTACATAAAGCTGTGCTTCCTGCGCTTTGACCACGAAGGCCTGCGCCACCTAATTCTGCTTTCTTTTCTGCAGTTTGAGACATTGTTTGAACTCCTTTTCTGTCTGACTTTTCCCTCTCTGGGGTGTTTTTAGCCAAACGAATTTCACGTTATTAGATGAGATAAATTCCGATTATCTTTTTCTTGGGCTTCCGTTTATTTTTGCTTTTCCCCCGCTATTTCCCTTCAGAGAATAACTGGTCAAGTTTGTCTTCATAGTCGTGGTAATTCAGGTGCTGATACAACTCTTTACGTGTTTGCATCGAATCAACCAGTGCTTCCTGATTACCCACTTCTAGCAAATGTTTGTAGACCGTTTCAGCAGCTTTGTTCATGGCACGGAACGCACTTAATGGATAAAGCACCATGTCCACTTTTGCTTTCGCTAGCTCATCGCAGCCATACAGCGGTGTCGCGCCAAATTCTGTAATATTCGCCAGAATAGGAACGTGCTTTCCGGTCGCTTGCTCAAGCGCATTTGAGAACTGAAGGTACTGGTCCAGCTTGTTCATCGCTTCGGGGAAGATCATGTCTGCGCCAGCTTCCACACACGCAATCGCGCGCTCGATTGCGCTGTCCATGCCTTCAACAGCTAACGCGTCAGTACGAGCCATAATCACGAAACTTTCATCATTGCGTGCATCAACCGCGGCTTTTACACGATCAACCATCTCTTGCTGGCTGACTATTGCTTTGTTCGGACGATGACCACAACGTTTCTGTGCGACTTGGTCTTCCATGTGCACCGCTGCCGCGCCCGCTTTTTCCATCGCTTTGATCGTGCGAGCAATGTTAAATGCACCGCCAAAGCCCGTGTCGATATCAACCAAAAGAGGCAAATCACATGCGTTAGTAATACGGTCAACATCAACCAAAACGTCGTTTAATGTTGTGATACCGAGATCCGGCAATCCGTATGAAGCATTTGCGATACCGCCACCAGACAAGTAAATCGCTTGGTGACCCAAGTTTTTTGCCATCATGGCGCAATACGGGTTTATAGTGCCGACAATTTGTAGTGGATTATTTTGTTCAATGGCGAGTCTGAATTTCGCTCCCGGTGTTAAGCTCATGACGAATTCCTTCTAGTCTTTGTCTAAACTTTCTGTATGTATAATTTGAGATTGGATGAGCTTTCGACTTCCTGATATGTGTCTTCTCATCAACATTTCTGCAAGCTCTTCATCGCGATTGCGAATGGCTTCCAAAATGAATTTGTGTTCGGTGAGCGCCTCATTCGGGCGAGATTGCGCACGTGGCGACTGGTAACGATACATCCGTAATAAGTGATAGAGTTCATCACACAGCAGAGATATTAACTTACTGTTTCTGCTCGCTTGGATGATGCGATAGTGAAAATCAAAGTCACCATGTTGATGGAAGTAAGACGCGCCTTCCATTTGGTCTATATGCTTGGAATGTGTCGACAATAGCATTTCCAAGCTTAAGAGCTCTTCTTGCGTAATGTGTCGCGCAGCTAACCTTGCCGCCATGCCTTCCAATGCTTCTCGAACGGCATAAAGTTCTATCAGCTTTTCCGGAGAAAAAGTGGTCACTCTAGCCCCAACATGAGGAATTCGCTCGATGAGCCCTAGCCCCTCTAAGCGCATCAATGCTTCACGCAAAGGCCCACGACTGACTTGATATTTCTTTGCTAGCTCAGGCTCTGATATCTTATGGCCAGGCTTCACATCGCCATTAACAATGACTTCAATCAGTGTTTCGGTCAGCGTTTCGGATTTGGTGTGTTCTTTCTCAGAACCCAGCACTTTATAACGAGCTTTCAACTCAGAGTTCATATTCAGATACTCTTGTTACCGACATCGAAATGTCTACAATTTCTTAACCTGAATATAAAGTAGTCGATCAAAGTGTCGACAATCAAGTAAATTGTCGACAATTTAGACTAAGGTCGTAATTTAAATGGGCCTAAAATGCCCGTTAAGTGCCTTTTTTAGCAGAAATAAAGAATGGTGAGTTCACATTGTCGACAACTTATAAACCTTTAAGCTTATGATCTAAAAACTAAAAGCTCAGCTGTCGAACAATAATCGGATAAAAAACTATTCTTTAGGTACAAATTGATCAAAGACTTGTTGCGAAGTCATCTTTTGTGAAGCGGAATTGAGGTCATAATAAGCTGGCTTTTCATCGGTAAAAATCTCTAAAGTGAGTTTGAAATCTGGGTTATCGAACAAACCAGCGGAAAGAATGTACTCACCTGTCGGCAACAAATGGTAGAAAAGGTTTGTGCCACACTCACCGCAAAACCCCCTCACTCCCCAGTCTGACGACTGATAACGTTTAGGTTCGCCACCTTTAAACGTCACGTTAGGCCCACAATGCACCGCATGAAGTGCGCCACTCGACCATTTTCGACACATAGAGCAATGGCACAGGCTAACCTCATTTTTAACCTCAGCGATGACTTCAATTGCGCCGCACAAACACGTCCCTTTCATTCTCTTTTCCTCGTTCATTTTCCGTCATTTAATTATGGCCTACCAAAGCGTAAAGCCGCGTGACCTAACACCAACTTCTCGCCGTGAACTTTATGAACAAAATAACCGAAATGCTCAATATTCTCTTTATATCTCTTTTACAGACAGATATTTAACACTTAATTAACCTTTACACCAAGTTCAGCTTTAACGCTTACAAGGCATGACAACTGAGCAAAAACAATAAGGCTCAACTAAATAGAGTCGCTAACATAAGGAACGTGAACATGTTAAAGGTACTCAAACCAACGCTCGCCGCTTCAATCATCGCAGCTTCATTTTCATTCAACGCTCTTGCTGCAGATATTGAAAAAATGCACTTTCTTATCCCTGGAGGTGCCGGTGGCGGTTGGGACATGACCGCCCGAGGTACTGGTGATGTATTAATAAAATCAGACATCGTCGAAACCGTATCATTTCAAAACCTATCTGGTGGTGGCGGTGGCAAAGCAATCGCACATTTGATTGAAACGGCTGATCGTCAAGAAGATACACTCATGGTGAACTCAACACCGATCGTCGTTCGCTCGCTCAGTGGGATCTTCCCACAATCTTTCCGCGACTTGACTCCTGTTGCCGCAACGGTTGCCGATTATGGCGCCATTGTTACATCAGCCGATTCTCCTTATAGCTCTTGGGAAGATGTCGTTAAAGCTTTTAAAGAAAACCCACGTAAGGTGAAGGTTGCTGGTGGCTCTGCTCGTGGTTCTATGGATCATTTGGTTATAGCAGCAGCTTTCAAAGGTGAAGGTTTTGATGCGCGTAAAGTTCGTTACATTGCCTATGATGCAGGTGGAAAAGCCATGGCAGCCCTACTTTCAGGCGAAACACAACTGCTCTCTACAGGGCTAGGTGAAGTACTCGAAATGTCTAAGTCTGGGCAAGTGAAAGTGTTAGCGATTACAGCACCAAAACGTTTAGAAGCTGCGCCTAATATTCCAACTCTCACCGAATATGGTAATGAAACTGTCTTTGCTAACTGGCGTGGATTCTTTGCAGCACCAGGCACAAGCCAAGAAAAGCTAGATGAATGGAATGCCGCATTTACTAAAATGTATAACACCGACGAATGGCAAGTCGTTCGAGACCGCAATGGTTGGATCGACAACTATAAAGCGGATAAAGCATTCTTCGCGTTTCTTGAAGATCAAGAGCAACAGATGGGTGACTTAATGCGCGAGTTAGGCTTCCTGAAGTAACAATCGAATTGGGGTCCCTCAGATACCAACCTCAATGAATAACGTAAGTTGGTATTTCCCCATTGTATTTGCACTCTAAGTTTCACCGCATATGGACATTGTCGACAATCGGCATGCACACTCCTTTGTTTATATACCCAAAGCGGCTCGACTAGCAGCGAAATGCTTAATTGTTAATGGTTTAGTTTATTCATTGACGTCCATATGCGGTCTTTTTTACTTTTGTTAGGAGTTGAATATGCCTCGTTCAACCAACTTTTTCACCAAAGAGTATTTGCTCTGTCGTGACCGCGTCGGCGCAATGATCTTTCTACTCTTCTGTCTTTGCTACGGTTATCAAACCTCGCAGATTCCATTATTTCCAGGTGATGAGTATGAACCATTCACCGCACGTACTCTGCCAACCATCCTGACTTACGTTGGTGTCGGCCTTTCTTTGCTATTGCTGGTGACAGGACAACCAGATAAACAAAGTGGCGCAGTGCTGACCTTCAATTGGAAGTTACTGATTGCCTTTTTAATTTTAATGGCGCTCTACGGCGTGGGCCTGACTTATCTAGGTTTTGTGATAGCTACTGGCTTCTTTTTATTGGCTGGCTTTTATCTGCTCGGGGAAAGACGTAAACCCGTTCTGTTTGGCGCGTCGTTTCCATTCGTGATCGCGTTCTACTTATTACTCACTCAAGGTTTGGACATCTATCTCGAACCGGGTTTGATTTTCACCATCTGGTAGTCAAAGAAAGGACTGAATTATGTTAGATGGAATTCTACAAGGTTTATCCACCGCAGTAATGCCAATGAACATTATGATGGTGATCGTTGGTTGCTTCGTCGGTACATTTATCGGCATGTTACCTGGACTTGGGCCGATCTCAGCCATTGCTTTGATGATCCCAATTACTTATGGCCTAGAGCCCTCCTCTGGCCTTATTTTAATGGCGGGTGTTTATTACGGTGCGGTATTTGGTGGCTCTACATCGTCGATTTTAATTAACGCGCCGGGTTGTTCTTCAACCGTGGTCACAGCATTCGACGGCTACCCAATGGCTCAAAAAGGCCAGGCAGGTAAAGCATTAGCTTTGGCAGCTTATTCGTCTTTCACTGGCGGTACGCTATCTGCCATTATGTTGCTTGTTGCCGCACCAGCATTGGCTAGCGTCTCCCTTAGCTTCCAATCGTCGGACTATTTTGCGTTGATGCTACTTGGGTTATCAGCAGTCGCGGCTTTTGCGGGGAAAGGTCAGGTAATCAAAGCGTGGATGATGACCATTCTTGGTTTGATGCTATCTACAGTTGGAATCGATAAAGGCGTAGGCGTTGAACGCTTTACCTTCGGTTTAACGGATTTAATGGATGGCTTTAGCTTCTTGTTGCTTGCAATGGCGACATTCGCACTGGGTGAGACACTGATGGGCATCCTTAAACCATCAAAAGACACCAGCGATGAAGAACAAGAAAAGCTGAGCAACATTGGCTCAATGAAAGTGACCAAGGAAGAAATCAAAGATGTTGCGCCTGTTTCAATTCGCTCTTCAATATTAGGTTTCTTCACTGGCGTTCTTCCTGGCGCAGGGGCAACCATTGCTGCTTTTTTAAGCTACGGTATGGAGCGCAACCTCGCACCTAAAGAGAAAAAGGATGAGTTCGGTAAAGGCAGTATCCGTGGTTTGGTTGCGCCAGAGTCTGCGAACAATGCAGCATCTAGTGGTTCATTTGTACCGCTATTAACGCTTGGTATTCCGGGCTCTGGTACAACAGCAATAATGCTCGGTGCGCTGATCGCTTATGGTATTCAACCTGGCCCTCGCCTATTTGTTGAACACCCAGATGTGTTCTGGTCAGTGATCATTTCCATGTACTTCGGCAACATCGTACTTGTGATCCTGAACTTACCATTGATTCCGTACATTTCAAAGCTTTTGGCGGTTCCAAGAACGGTGCTTCTACCGATGATTTTATTCTTCTCAATCACCGGGGTTTATTTGGTCTCTTTTAACACTATGGATGTGTTCGTGATGCTGATTGTGGCTATGGCTGCCATTGCACTTCGGCTCGCTAACTTCCCGCTCGCACCTTTATTGCTGGGCTTCATCCTTGGAGGATTAATGGAAGAGAACTTACGCCGCGCATTAATGATTTCAGATGGAGAACTGAGTTTCCTATGGGAGCGTCCTATTACCCTTACCTTTACTGTTTTAGCTGTATTGGTGTTGGCAAGTCCACTAATCGTAAAGCTGATTCAAAAGTTTAAAGCACAGCCAGTCACCGTTGAGCAGTAATCGCTGTCTCTTTCAACCTAGATAAAGCCATCCATCGTGATGGCTTTATCTTCCGCCCTCCAAATCGTTCGCTTATTGTGCAGATGGTATTGACAAATCACTGTCGTTATATGAAGGTGATTGTATGAACACACACTTAGCGCAACTTAACCAACGAATTATCATCATTCCATAGGAATGGTGGGATTTTTTGATGCGCTCAGTATTTATCGAACCCACCCATAGCGGTGGGTTTTCTGTCTCTACCGTATGGGAAAAGCTCTCTTGGAGGCGGTCACAATGCAAAAAATAGCAGTTTTTGGTAAACCCGGCAGTGGAAAATCGACGGTAAGTAAAGCAATCGCGTCTGCTACCGGTCTTCCTCTTCATCAATTAGATTCAATAGTCTATAAACCAAACGGTGATCCCGTTGAGCGTAACGTTTTTGATGAAGCCCATAGCAATATACTAAGCTCAGATCGTTGGATTATAGATGGCCTTGGACCGATCAGCTCTTTCAACGCTCGTTTAGATGCAGCCGATACTCTCATTTATATTGATCTACCATACTCCGTAAGCTATTGGTTTGTGACGAAACGTCTCCTTAAAGGACTATTCATAAAACCTGAAGGTTGGCCTGATGGTAGTTCGGTACTGAAAGGAACGTTACAAAGCTACAAAGTTCTTCAGCAATGCCCTGCATTCTGGAATGATGACTTTATGTCTCGCCTCGAAGGGTACTCTCAAAGTAAAACCGTTCATGTCATCAAAAACGTTACAGAACTGAACAATTTTGTTTTAGAGCGGGTAAAGTAAACCTCATATCAGAACATTAGAGCATGTGGGTTAGAGCATCTGAAGCTCTAACAATGAAAAAGAACATAACAAGGATTGTTTATGCTTTTAGAACTAGCACTTTTATTCGTTGCTGGCGTAATTGGTGGGATCATTAACTCCATAGCGGGAGGCGGAAGCTTTATTACTTTTCCGGCTCTATTGGCAGTTGGTGTTCCTCCTATTATGGCTAACGCAACAAACACGTATGCTTCATGTGCGGGTTACATTAGCGGAGCCGTCGGGTTCAGAGAAGAGATCATGAAGAACAAGCATGAACTGCTGTTCACAGTCTCATTCAGTTTAGTCGGCGGCGCTGTCGGAGCATATCTGTTGCTCAACACGCCAGAATCGCTATTTATGGAAGCTATCCCTTGGTTACTCTTATTTGCCACCGTGCTTTTTCTCACCGGTTCTCGTTTAACAATGCTAATCAAAACTGTCGCGAAAGAGCACAAACATGCTGGCATACTCGGAGCAATCGCGTTGGGTTTACTACTTGTTGGTGTCTCTGCTTACGGTGGTTTTTTCAACGCAGGTTTAGGGGTTATTGTTCTGAGCTATCTGGTAGTAGCTGGCCACCAAGACATTAATTTAATGAACGGTTTGAAATTGCTCGTATCTACGTGTGTTTCACTCATTGCTATCGTGATTTTTGTTGCCAATGGCTCCATTGACTGGCACACAGGTAGTGTTGTTTTGGTCGGTACGTTGGTAGGTGGGTATCTTGCAGCTCGTGTCTCTCGTCAACTGAATCCTAATCATGTTAAAGGGTTTGTTGCTCTTTCTTCTATTCTCATCACTATCTACTTTTTCATTGATGTTTATGTTTAAGCAAAACTTGTACAAGTGGATAACACTCCTACAAAAACGCCAGCGCGAAAGATTAATGCAGATGGCTTAACGATTTTTTGTGTCACTCCAGCGAGGTTAGGAATCTAATAGCACTACACTGAGCGGCTAATGAAACCATTTTGATCACAAAGTGCTCGGATAGAAGATCCTGTATCACGCTCCTTCGTCGCTGTACAGGATGACGAGAAATAGAAATATGCCACTCGCGGTTAAACGAGTGGCATTGATCGAGAAAGATGGCGTTTTACATCAATAATAAGAGAAAGTAACGCTTACTTAATCAGCCCTACTTCTTTGTAGTATTTGAGCGCACCTGGGTGAAGAGGCGCAGATAAACCGTCTTTTACCATTTCCTCTTTCTTCAAGTTTGCAAACGCTGGGTGGAGACGGCGGAAATCATCGAAGTTTTCAAATACCGCTTTAACCACGTTATAAACCACATCTTCTGGTACCGCAGTAGAAGAAACAAACGTCGCGCCCACACCAAAGGTTTGAACATCACTATCTGTGCCACGATACATACCACCTGGGACATTTGCGACACGATAGAAGCTGTTGTCTGCAACCAGTTTTTCTACATTAGGTCCAGCTACCGTTACGATATTACTATCACACGACGTAGTGGCTTCTTTAATCGCTCCACTTGGGTGACCAACGGTATAAATCATCGCATCAATTTTGTTATCACAAAGTGCTTTTGATTGCTCTGCTGCTTTTAACTCAGAGACAAGCTTAAAGTCGTCGTTACTCCAACCATACTGGTTCATTAGCACTTCCATAGTACCTCGCTGACCAGAACCAGGATTACCAATGTTGACGCGCTTACCTTTCAAGTCATCAAAAGTTTTGATGTTCGCGTCTTTACGTGCAACGACAGTAAACGGTTCTGGATGAACGGAGAATACGGCGCGCAGCTCTTTAAAAGGCCCGCTTTCTTCAAACTTACTGGTTCCTTTGTAAGCATGATACTGCCAGTCTGATTGCGCGATACCGAGGTCCAATTCACCAGCACGAATAGTGTTGATGTTATAAATCGATCCCCCAGTACTTTCTACCGAACAACGGATACCGTGCTCTTCTCGCGATTTGTTAACCAAGCGACAAATAGCGCCACCAGTCGGATAATAAACCCCTGTTACGCCACCGGTACCAATCGTGACAAACGTTTCCTCCGCAGACGCAGAAAAGCCTGTTGTGAGTGCAGCCAAAGAAGCCGCAAGTGCGATTTGCTTAAACTTAAACATTGAACATCCCTTTTACCTGTGTTGATGACCGTTTAAGTATAGCAACCGTTAACAATTTGATAACGTTTGAGTTCTCATCCTTGGAGGTTGATTTATAGATATATACTTTTTTATCAACTTAACCTGCTGATAAATAGCGTTTATACTTTTATCCCATAAAAAAAGCGTTGTATAAACAACGCTTTGTAGTTAGTGAAACGGATGGTTACACCGTTGGGACTGACGCTCGCCACGCTTGGTTCTGGCTATCTGAGATAGATCGGAACAAGTCACGTAGCTCTTTCAATAAGCCTTCTTGGAAACCAATGTTTTCATCGGCTTTCTGTTTGGCTGCTTGTGCGCGAGTCGCTTGTACTTCATCATCTTTGCTGCGCGCTTGCGCTTTGGTTTGCTCTACATTCGATGCTGAGTTTGCCATCTGGCCCAAAGCTTGAAGAATCGCGTTCTTCGCTTGGTTTGAGCTCATCAACTTATCGAACTTACGGCCACCACTTGTCAGCTGCGCTGTCGTGTCTGCGATATTGTCTTTCGCTAGTGAGTGCGCACGCTTAACCTGATCTTGCTGCGTTTTAGACAAGCTATTGTTATTTAATAACTCTTCTGCTTGATCGAAGCCAGCTTTTTGCGTTTTAAGTACATTATTGCTCGCCATTTCATTCTTGATTTCTTTCCCTGCTTTGAAAGAACCAAGGGCACCAATAATTGCGGTAGCACCCGCTAGTACACCCGAAACGACTGCCATCGCGATCATCGCGCTTGCCGAGTTGTTGAGTTCTGCCGCTTGGCTTTCTAAACTCGCGACGTTTGCTTCAACAGCAATTTCACGTTGTAGCACTTGCTGCTCACGGCTCAGCTTTGATACTTGATACAACAATGTTAATAGCGTCAACGATTGTGATACCGCATCTGATGGTGACTTGATCACCTCCTCACCGTTAAGCGCTTTCATCGTTGTGCTCATTAATGAGCTCACCGTCGGTGCAAGAGCGCTCATTAGGTTTGCAACAACTTGAGCTTGGTTACTCACTGTAGGAGCTTTAGGTGTCTCTAACTGGTAGCGTGCTGCACCAGAAACACCTGACTCACTTTGGCTTTTAACGGCGCCCGCTTCAAGCTTTGTTTCCGGCGCTTTTTCTGCTTTGTTGGTTTTAATGGTGTCGCCTAAACCGTATAGTTCACCACGACCCGTTCCGCCTACTTTATCTAGCATAATAAACTCCTTATACCGTTGCAGGACGGCTTAACACCGTTTGCATAGTTTCACTTTTCGCTTGAATCATTTGCATGATGAGACTCATCAGCTCTTGGAAGTCTTCCATCAACTTACCAATCTCTTCTTTGAGCTTATCAATGACAGCCTGGCTTAACGTCATTTTGGCTCGAAGGTCTGTGATATCAGCCTGAATCTCTGTCACGTGAGCATTGTTAGCAGCGTGGACACTGTCCGTTGCGCCTTTACCCACGTTGACGGCAAGATCGACGGTTTCTGCGCCATAACGAATCGCTTTCGCTGTTGTTGTCGCAGCTTTTGTGCCCATATCCGCCACTTTCGCCATGTTTGCAGCGGCTTTCGTAGCGATTTCCGTGACCTTTTGAGCTACCTTACCAGCACCTTTTGCTGCAAGTTTCGCGATACCGCCAGCAGCTGCACCACCAAACGTCACAACAGCTCCGATAACCGCGACGGCGATTTCTAATGCCATTACGACTTTGTTTAGCACATCGACATTTACGCCCGCTTCTTTTAGCGCATCTTGAACGGCTGGCTCTTGCAACGCCATGCTCACTGCTCCCATGACGCCACCAGCGATCATAAGTGCACCGGCTGCTGCACCAACACCCGTTGCCACCATTACGGCACCAACAACAATAGAAACCACCGCACTGATCCAACCAAAGATCTTCGCTGCTAAGCCTGATTTTTGGGCTTCTTTTGCAGCGGCTTCCGATTCTTTGATTTTGTCTTGGTTTTCCACCATCTCTTTTTCGTGCTTAGCTTTTGCGACCTTCACTTCCTGAATTTTCAGCTCGTTTTGAGCACTTTTCAGTTTATCCGTGATAGCAGCAAGCTCTACTTCAAAATCATCAGCAGATCCTGCGATGATTTTGACGGCAATCGAACCTGTTTGGTCTGCAACTGCATGGAGAGATTTTGCAATGGTATCGACGATCTTTTGCAGCTGTGCCATGGCTTTTAGCGTCAAATCATTCACTTTGTCACTAACAGCTGCGTTAGGTGCATCTAACTGAACTTTTACTTTTCCGGTGTTCAGTACATCTGCATCTTTACTCTTCACGTTTTCTACCGTCACAGAAGGCGTCGCTGTAGACGCCGTTTTCTGCACGTTATCTAACGTGGCTTGGCCAGATTCAGGGCTATAAACCTGTGTCTGGATGCGGTCAAGTGCAATAGAACTCATAGTCTAATTACTCCTTTTTATTTCTCACCGCTTCTAACATGATGCCTGCACGCTCATGCAAATCTGCATATTGTGATTTTCCGGCAGACATCTCCTTCGCGCTGTAAAACCCACTCTCTGCTTCTGTCAGTTGTTCCAGTTTAAGGTGACATTCAGCAGAGTGAAAAGGTGGGCGTGGATCATTTACGTCCACTAGCGCTGCGTAGCTGTAGGCGTCTATTGCCTGCAGATACTCACCCAACTCCTGACGAGCCGCGCCAAGGCCAATGAAAAATCGCGCCTGATAATGATCAAGCATGCTGAGTAATTGAAATACTTTCGCTGCTTGCTCAATCTTTCCCGATTGGAAAAAGTTGTAACCTACGGCATAAATGTGTTCGATGGTGTCCTGAGACACATCGTGCAACATTTTTAGCGTGCCTCCCTCTTCCAAAAAAGACAGCAGTTCTTCTGCTTGCATTTGAGATGGATCGGTCGCGTTTGTTTTAGTCATGGTTGGTTATCCTTAAATGGCTCGTAGGATTTCTTGTAAAATACTGTGGTACTTCTGAACAAACTTGTTCATCGCTTCAACGGTCGAGTTGTATTGAGAACTGGTGTCGTTCAGCTCAGTGGTTTTGATTTGCACTTCATCGTTAAGCAACTTGGATTTAGCACTGACAGAACTAGAAAAATTAGACAGCTTTTTCGACTTCTCTTCGTCTTGGTACGAAGCACCATCACCGATAGTAATACCTTGTGTTTGAAGGAAGTCTCGATGGTTTGTTATCTTATTATCCGTCAAATACTTGTACTCAGGTGAAGCTTCAAAATCCGTTTGATTGCTGTAGTTAAAGTCACTCGCTTTGAAGTTACTTTCTGGATATCCCGGTTTATAAACCCCATCAACACTTTGCGTAGAGTGAATTTTTGATTGCACAACACCAAAAACTTTAAGCTGTATTGTGAGATCCTCTAATGCCTCTTTCTGGTCATTACGTTTCTCTAAACGGTTAACACGACGCTCATTTAGTGCAAGCAGCACTTGCTCATCAAAACGGTCTCCAATGCTGGACTCAACAACGGCCAACAAATCACGAGCCGTTAGAGAGTGCTCTGCTCTCACCTCGCGATCCGCTTTCTCTTTATCGGTGATATTGAGTAGACGCTCTTTCAATGCCCCTAAGTTTTTGCGCAATGCCTCGTATCGCTCAGTAAATGAAGCCCCGGTAGATTCACCTTTTACTATTTTTTCAAACTGTAATCGGATATCTCGTTCGGTGTTTTCTTTGATCAAATTAACTTGAGCTGCCGTTATTTGTGTCTTTTGGACATCGGCTATCGCGCTGTCCTGGTAAAAGTCATCGATTTCTATATTTGTTAAACTCACCGCGAAGTTGGCGAACAGACTAGAAAGGGTCAAAGGCTCAGTTCCACCAATGACAGTATTAAGTGTTGCTTTTAGATTGTTCGTTCCACTCGCCTCACCATAAGCTGCGCTATATTGGCCTTTCACTTGAGCGGCCATTTCATCTAACGCTTCTTTAAGCTGCTGTTTAGAAATACCAGGAGTCCAGGTAATTCTGCTAGCTAGCGCACTTGCGTCATCGGTGCTTAAAGTAATACCAATGCCTTGAAAACTACTTTTTAATTGAGCTGAGACTTGAAGGGCGAAACTCTCTTTAGTCAACAGAAAGTCCGAGCTCTTCAGTTGCGCGAGATTAACGGAACCTAAGCTACTAAAGGCATTGCGAAGAAAAGAAATAGAAGCATCTCTCACTTCACGGGAGCCCATTTGATTAGCAAGCTCTGCAACAAAAAGAGAAATTTCTTTGGTGGCATTAGCCAGTTCTGTCTCGGAGAGGTTGGCGATCTGCTCCGCTTGGTTACTCTGGGTGCCCAGATTAAATTGACTAACAAACTCAGTAGATAACGAGCTATCTACGTTTTCCGTCAGTAGCTTACTAAACCAAGCCTGAAACTGATTTGATAGCGTTTGGTTTGTTTGAGCATTAAACTCGGCTGCGGTTAATTCGCCATCTGAGTTAGCACTTTGTAGCGACTTTATCCAAACAGATGCGGTGTCGGTCAATGATATACCAGCAAACGCGTTATTTTTCGCTTTTAGGTTTTCAAGCGTATCAACATAAAGCGCGATGCTTTGTGATTCCGTTTGTCCCGAGATAGTTGGCAATGAAGAGATTATCGAGGCAAGTTGCTGAGTCTCTGCTTCACCCAGTACAGGGGTAAATGCCTCTATCAAGTTTTGTTGGAAAGTGGGTAATGGTGCACTACTCGCAGCTGTGTCTGTTGCTCCTGTCGTAGAGCCAGTCGTTTTCATATTCGTCATTTCCAAACCTCTAAATCATCATGCCGCGCATCACTGTGGGACGCTTTCTGCGTTTACCTGACGTACCTTGTAGCTGAGTTTGTTGCTGCCGGCGGCGCTGGACTTCGTCTATTAGCTCTTGCTCTGCACGTTTCATGGTATCTACTGGCGCTTTTATGCCGCCAAGTAAAACATCCCCCGCAACAGGACCAACACCTAAGCCTTCCAATAGCTCGTTAAAAATATCGGTTCTGTCTTCAGCTTTTCTAATGGCAAGCTCAGCGTTCTCAATCGCATCGGTAAACGGTTGCTTCATCTTGATTCCTATCTTAAAGCGGGTCATCTCATCGGTGCTGTCAGTAACAGTCGTGAGTTTTTACTTTTTCAACTTTTTCAAAGGTCTATAATCTGCTAGGCGTAAACAGTACCAGTCTTCTAGCTCATCATGGCTTGCACCGCATGCTTTTAGATAGAACTGTGCCAATCGCTGGCTGCTCATGTTGCTACCACGTAACACATCGACGTTGCCGCGAATGACCCAATCGGAGGGATAAAGTTGAATGGCATGTTCAGCCAAGAGAAATAAGCCGGCAAAGGGGTTACTCAACCCCAATTTTGGACGAATGCGTTTCAGAAGAACGATGATGATTTCACCGTCCTCCACCCGAAAAACGAGCTCTAAGCCCTCAACTTCAATTCGATAACCAAGTTGAATTTCACTTTGTTGCCAAAAGTATGGCGTCACTTCGATCCCCGCTTGCGCCAGCGAGAGTATTAGTTTTGTTTTCATTACATCCCCACCCTTCCAAGTGGCTGAATATTGATTTGCTGGGTTAGTTCTTGAAATGACAAAACGGGCAGATCGTAGTATTCCGATTCAATAAGCTTTCGCACATATCGGCGTACATCCATAGACACAACTAGCACAGGTTTATTCGGCATGCGGCTTAAGTCACCAATGGTCTGTTTCACATCACTGACAAATTGTTGCGTTACTGACGGATCTAACGCCAAGTAACTCCCTGCTGAGGTTTGACGAATACCGCTGCGTATTGTGTCTTCGAGATTTTGATCCAATAAGTAAGCGGGCAACATGTTTTGTCCGCTCGCGTATTTGTAGCAAATGTAACGTTTTAAGCTGGAACGAATGTACTCCGTCAGCTGTACAACATCTTTCTCTTTTTGGCCCCACTCAACCATCGCTTCCAAGATCACGCGAAGGTTTCGGATAGAAATGTCTTCAGAAACCAAGCGTTGCAAGATTTCCGTCATTTTTTGCAACGGAACAATACGCTGGGCCTCTTTGACTAGCTCCGAATAACTGCCTTCCATCTGCTCCAACAGATAACGCGTCTCCTGAATACCAATAAAGTCTTGTGCGTACTCCTTAAGAACATGAGACAAGTGGTACGTTAAAATCCTGTCGGGTGTGAGAAAACCGACATGACTGGCTACGAGTTTTTGCTCATAACTCTGTGCCACCCAAATGCTAGAAATACCGGGTAGAAAATCTTCATCTTGCTCATAAGGCACGCCTAATAAATCGATCTGTTCATTCCCTTCTGTCACCAAGAGTTGATCTTTAACAATTCGTCCTCGTGCAACCGGGACTTCTTGTAACTGAATTAAGTACTCGCCATTTTGCATCCCCTCGTTAAAGCGCAGGTGGATGCCTGGGAAAGGCACGCCTAGGTCGAGATATAGTGCGCGTCTAACCCTTGCTAGCTCTTCATTTAATGCGACCGCTTCCAAGCTTTCCTGAAGGCTCGCGTCAAGATCGATCAAGAGTGGGACCGTCATGGCAAACTCTTCTTGCTCACCTAATTTGCCTTTACTGTTTCTAGATGGAGTGGGTTTGTTTGGCTTCGCTGCTGGCGAACCGGCCCCTTGCGAAACAAAGCTTGATAAGTCGGTGCTATCTGATTCAGCTTGTTTTTTCTGTTGATAGAAAAGGAAGAAACCACCACCACCAACCACGGCGGCCAAGACCAGAAAAGTGATTTTTGGAAACCCAGGGATGAGTGCGAACAGCACCAAAAGCACACCACCAATAAGAAGCGCACGTGGCTGAGCAATGACCTGCCCACCAATGTCCGACCCAAGATCAGAAGAATCTTCATGAGAAACACGCGTCACGATAATACCGGCGGTAATCGCGATAAAGAGTGCCGGGATCTGCGATACCAAACCATCGCCAACGGTCAAAATCGCAAACAATTCAAGTGCTTCAGAAGCACTCATGCCTTTTTGCGTTACCCCGATCGTGACGCCACCTAAGATGTTGACCACAATGATGACCAGACCCGCAATGGAGTCGCCTTTAACGAACTTCATCGCGCCATCCATCGAGCCATACATTTGGCTTTCTTTTTCAATCAGTGATCGTCGGTGCCTAGCTTCGTGTACGTCAATTACTCCGGCACGCATGTCACCGTCAATACTCATCTGCTTACCAGGCATCGCATCGAGTGAGAAGCGCGCACTAACTTCTGCTACCCTTTCTGAGCCTTTGGTGATCACCATAAACTGAACAATGGTAATGATCAGGAACACAACAATACCGACCACTAAGTTACCGCCCACAACGAAGTTACCGAATGTATAAACGATTTGACCAGCATCGCCTTGTAGCAAGATCAAGCGGGTTGTCGTGATAGACAAAGACAGACGAAACAATGTCGTGATCAATAGCACCGCAGGAAATGCAGAGAACTCAAGTGGCGTGGTGATGTAAATCGCTAACATAAGCAGCACCACCGCAATGCTCATGTTGGTGCCAATCAGCACATCCACCAGTGCGGTAGGAAGTGGCAATATCATCATAAAGACGATCGCGAGTAACATCACCGCAAGCATGATGTCTTTGCGTTGCCCTACTTTGTTTAGAATATCGATCAACTTATTCATGTGATTCACTATTTAAAGATTGCAGATAGCGTCGGTGCGCTTGGCGTGCCCCATCGACGTCATTTTGTTTCCAACGCGCTTGGCTTAAACAAAACCAGAGTCCTGCCGAGTCAGGATGAAGGTCGGATTTTAATAAGTGCTCGCACACCTCAATCGCCCGGGTATATCGACCACTTTGTAAACATGCCACAGCAAGTGTTTGCATCGCCTCTTTGTGCTGCGGTTCTATTTCTAGAACCGCATCGAGAATAGAAATGGCATGCTCTGGCTTTTGGTATTGAACTTGTAGCGCAGCGTGAACAAGTAAGAGTTCAATGTCTTTGGATCTCAACATGTTGGTTAGACCTGAATAAGGAGATTGAGCGCCATAGTGAGGTAACGCTGATCAAGTTGTGTACTTTGTAGCGTTTCGGATGCTTTGATAAAAGAAACGGAGCCTGAGTCATGTGCAAGAACTTGCAGCTGAGCTAACGTTTCATCGAACTGTTGGCGGTACTTTTCTGGACGCAACAATTCTGAGTGCAACAATTTTGGCTTGGTTAACGCGATTAGGTATTGGTCTGAAGGCCTGAGGTCATAGAGCTTCTCTAAATGCGTAGCGACCGCCTGTCCATCCGGAAGTAATTGAAACCGTTCAGGGAAATCGGCCTTAACCTCACTATGAGTAACATGCGTGAAGGCTTCTATGCCTACGTTTAAAGTGCTTACTCGAGTCATGAGCCTGCCACATCGTTATGCAGACGAGCCAAAAGCGTAAACGCTTGCTCTAAGGTCGGAAGTGTTACTTCCTCTCCTTTTAGCCTTGCTGAAAAAACCAGAGTTTGCTCATCTAACAAGCCGGTTTTAATTTCGAAAGGCCAGCCTTGATCGGCATGACACAAACACAGTGCACTTTGAATAATGTCACTGGTTTGATGCCAAGATAACGCTCGAGACAACATCAAGAATAACTGCTCACCCTGTCGCTCAATATGCAGCGTACCACTTTGCTCAAAATCCAGCTGCACCCGTCCAGCTGATGAGAAATCGACGGCATCGAGCCCCATTCCTCGGCAAAATTCATCGACGGATGCATCAATCCAACTCATCTTCCCACGCTTCCTCTTCTTCTATATCAATGGCTTCGTCTAGCGCCTTTTGTACCGCTTGGATTAAATTCTGTCGTTGTTCTTCATCGGCGAATACGTCAATTGGGATTGCGCGAACTAACTTATGGAACTCTCGAAAAAAATCGATTTTTTGTTCTACCGCCGTCAATTCCATTGCGTTGGCGACTTTCCATATCTCATCACTGCTTACCCATCGCTGCTCTACCAACGCAATCACATCAGCCATCAAATTAGAAACTTGATAAGCCATAATTCGTCCTGTCCGGTTTAAACATTTGGAACAGCTGACTCACACGATCTTGCAACGTATTTAGAGTTTTGAGTTTTTGCATATCGGACATCAACCACTGCAACTTAACCGAATCGATACTGCTACCTTGAACACTAAGGTCTGCACTCATGCCTTGCAGCATAAAGTCAACAGCGGTCGATACCTCCTGCTCACCAAAGCGCGCCACTACATCTTGATAAGCCGCGCCGAGCCCTTGATAACTATGAACGGTATCGCGGTAGAAGCCGCGCAGCTGATGCAAAGAGCTAAACTCTTGCTCTTGGCTGTATTCATCAGCAAAATTTGAGACGCGGATTTCCGTATCGATTTGAGACCATGTATCTGGGTTTTGCTCGATTCTTAGAAGTGCTTGGTCAATCAGTGCTAGTAGGTGTTTACTTTCTGGACTCGCACTCAAAAACTTTTTAACGGCTTTTAGCGCGAGGTATTGATGGCTTTTCTCCTCGGAAAACCCATTCAAGTAGGCTTGTAATTGCGCGATGGTCGAGATATTTCCTCCCGCCATTTTTGTAGCCAAATCTTTGATCTTTTGATTCTTTTCAAGATCAGGGACTTTTCTTAAATAGTCCGAAACGAGTTCATGTGCTTTATTAACTCGAACACCACTGTCTTTCACTTTGCGCTTGGTCAGATCTTTCTCTGCTTTTTCGGAACCGAGTGAAGTGAGTTCTTCCATCGCATCAAAAAGTGATTGTGTGGCATTGTGAACACGGACGGTTTCACCGCGATAATTGCCTTTTTGTGAAACGTCGGGGCGAGACGATTCCAACCCGTTTTGGATAGACGCATCAAACTTTGGATTTGTTGCGATATGATTGTTGATAATACTCATTCACTTGCACTCCTTCCGCACAATACAGGCGAATTATAGGAAGTGCGCTTTGTTGAAGCTGTCAAAATCAGACGTGTTTTTTTAGTGCGCTTTCAGTTTTCTAAAAACTCCCGACTGATATTCACTATAAATTGATTCTTATACTTTCTATTCTCTCAGCATCAATCATTGCGCATATTTTTACCTTGAACGATTTCTCATACATCACTGATATCCAACAATCTGCGATTAAACACACGCGTTTGATCCAAATTCGCGGGCGCGTTACGCAAGTCACCGGCACCATTATCAAAGCTGTCGTCCCTGGCGTTCGTGTAGGTGAACTGTGTGAGTTGCGTAATCCCGATCAAACTCTGTCTTTGTTAGCGGAAGTGGTTGGCTTCCAGCAGCATCACGCTTTGCTCACTCCGTTAGGAAATATGTTTGGGATTTCCTCAAATACAGAAGTAAGCCCAATGGGTAAAATGCACGAAGTGGGTGTTGGCGACCACCTGTTAGGTACAACGCTTGACGGGCTTGGACGTCCTTTCGATGGTACGCAAAGTCAAGAACCAAGCGCTTGGTATCCTGTTTATCGCGATGCACCACCACCAATGCAACGTAAACTGATTGAAAAGCCAATCTCTCTTGGCGTTCGATCCATTGATGGGCTACTGACCTGTGGTGAAGGTCAGCGCATGGGTATTTTTGCAGCGGCTGGCGGGGGTAAAAGTACCCTACTGGCAAAACTGATTCGCTCCGCAGAAGTTGACGTGACCGTTCTCGCTTTGATTGGTGAACGTGGACGCGAAGTGCGCGAGTTTATTGAGCATGACCTAGGCGAAGAAGGAATGGCCAAATCGGTTTTAGTGGTCGCTACCTCTGATCGCCCAGCAATGGAGCGCGCCAAAGCCGCCTTTGTTGCCACTTCTATCGCAGAATATTTTCGTGACCAAGGTAAACGCGTGCTACTGCTGATGGATTCTGTAACGCGTTTCGCCCGCGCACAGAGGGAGATTGGACTAGCCGCAGGCGAGCCACCAACACGACGTGGCTATCCGCCTTCTGTTTTTGCCGCTTTGCCAAAGCTGATGGAACGAGCTGGACAATCAGACAAAGGATCAATTACGGCACTGTACACCGTGTTGGTGGAAGGTGACGACATGACGGAGCCTGTCGCGGATGAAACTCGCTCAATTTTAGACGGGCACATCATTCTCTCGCGCAAACTTGCGGCAATGAACCATTATCCCGCCATTGATGTACTTCGCTCAGCAAGCCGAGTGATGAATCAAATCGTTGAATCCGATCATCAGGCGTCTGCTGCTCATATTCGCGAAATGTTAGCTAAGTATGAAGAAGTTGAACTGCTAATCAAAATTGGCGAATACCAACATGGCGCAGATAGCCGAGCGGATATGGCCATTGCACAAAGTGATGATATACGCGCCTTTTTACGCCAAGGCACTCATGAACTAAGCGATCTTGATGGCGCTATCGCTCAACTTAAAGGGATGGCGAAACAATGATAGAACGCTTATTAGAAATCAAAAAAATTCGCGCTGACCGTGCGGATAAAGCCGTCAAGCGTCAAGAATACCGAGTGTCAAACGCCGCAGCACAGGTTCAAAAGGCCGAACGTTCTGTCGCGGACTATCACGTTTGGCGCCAGGAAGAAGAAGAGCGACGTTTTGCTAAAGCAAAACAACAAACGCTCGTTCTTAAAGAGCTGGAAACATTAAGACAAGAAATCGCGTTGTTAAGAGAGAGAGAAGCCGAACTTAAACAACGTGTGGCCGAGTCAAAAAAAGCGCTTGAAATCGAACGCTCGGCACTTAAAGAAAAGCAAAAAGAGGCGCGACAAGCCCATAAAACCAAAGAAAAATTCGTTCAGTTGCAGCAACAAGAAGTCGCGGAAAAATCGCGAGAAAGGCAATACCAAGAAGAACTCGAACAGGAAGAGTTTCGCACTGTCGACATTATCTAAAGGTTCACTATGCGCATTACCCCAACAACTGAAGCATCGAATACGCTGCACAAATCAACGCCAGAACAAGCGCCTCTCGAGAAGGAGGCCGAGCTTCAATCACAATTCGAGCATGCAATGACGAAGAAGCCTAGCAAGGGAAAGGAGTCTATCGTTGGGAATCCCCAAAAAAATCATACTGGCGAAAAAGACATACCGCTAAGGCATAAGACATCTCAAGGTCTAGATAAGAAACATAACCTATCGAACCAAGAAGCCAACGCTGACAAAAACATCTCCACCTTAAACGGTCAAAGTGACGTCGTCACTAAGAGAGACGTAGAGAAATCGCAAGACGACGCAGCAAATAGCGAAGAAATAATTAGCGAAAACAATAAACTGCTTAAAAATGACGGAAAAAGCGATGGCGACACAGTTCTAAGCTCCCCTTCTACCGAGCTTGTTGATCCTCACTTTCAAGCTCATTTGAAAGATGACAAACCGACGCCGATGGATAAACGTATCTCACCGGATTGTCTCTCTACGCTTGAATCTGGCTTGCTCCCCCAAAGTGCGACAGCGACAGAGCTCGCTCAAGATGGGATTAACATTGTTGGCCTAACGAAAAAGCAAACTGAAAAAACGCACAATAAGCGTGCAACTCCGCCGCTACAGAATACAGGCAAACGATCAGACCAAACTGATGGCCTGCCTGAAACCAAGCCTCTTGAAAAAATCGAGACGAAAAGCGCACTATTCGCCGTTAAAACGGATGAAGAAAAAGTGCCTTCTCAGCCCTTTGCAAGTGCGGTAACACAAGGCGATGTCATCCTAAAAAGTGTTGCTTCGCAGGCTCAACCAAGCCCAACGCGAGACGTAAACCAATTACTCCAGCAGTTGGTGGACAAAATCTATGTTGCTCTGCCAACCGCATCGGACAACAAAGAGGTTCGGCTGTTTCTAAGTGAAGGGCAATTAAAAGGTGGTGAAATCCACATCAAGTTGGACGCTCAAGGGTATAGCGTGACGATTCGACAAGAGCATGCCCTTTCCATTATTAGCCAGCAAGCTAGACAAGATCTTGCTGAACGGCTAAACCGATTCGGCGGTGAGCAGCCACTTCGCTTAGCGATCAGCGAACAAACTCAACAGCTCGAACAACAACAACATGAACAACAACACTCACGCCAACAACGCAGCGTGTATGAAGAATGGCAAGCGGAGAATGACCTATGACGCCGTTAATAATCCCCAAAGTGGATGCAGAAAGTATCGCGCTCAGCAATCAACTTTGTGCAAAACAGTGCCACTTCCAAGGGACTGATGGTCAGAGCATATCGATTACTGTTGCTCAAATCTCTTCATTTGAAGGGTTCCGTTTAACCACGTTGATTGGAGGGCAAACCCTACAAGTAGACTTTTCTCGTGCGCAGCTCCAACATTGGCTGAAATCGACCTTAAATGCTACTGCGTTTGAGTCCCTGCCTAACTCCCTCCAGTTAGCACTTTTGAGCTCACAGATAGAACCGCATAGTGAGGCAATCAAAGCGCTATTTGGTCAGTTACCCATTCTTAGTCAACTACAGCCGTTAGAGGCGAGCCAGGCCCAAGAGCATACTTTAATGTTAACCCTCAATAAGCCTAACGGCTCTCTTTGTTTGTGGGTTAGCGAAGGATCAGACGTGTTGTTGGATGCGCTACCAAACAGCGCTGCTCTACAAGCTCGACACCTCGCTTTACCTGTGTGGTTAAGTCTTGGAAGGACCCATTTGACGTTAAGCGAATTTAATTCGCTCGAGCTGGGAGATGTCATCTTTTTTGACGATGGTTACATCGCCAAGCAACAAGCCATTTTTCAAGTATCTAACCAGAATCTCTGGCGCTGCCAGCTAGATGACCAAACTCTTCACATTATTGAAAAAGAAACCAATATGAATGACGTAAACACTTCAGAAATGTTAACCGACCACCAGCAACTGCCTGTGGAACTCACGTTTGATATCGGCCATCAAACCATCACGCTAGAGCAGCTTAACCAGCTTCAGCCAGGGTACGTATTCGAGCTAAACCAGCCTGTATCTAAGCCGGTAACATTGCGTGCCAACGGCAAAATCATTGGTGAGTGTGAACTGGTTAATGTTAACGAACATTTAGGTGTGCGCGTACTGGAGCTGTTCGGTGGCACGCAGGAGCCAGCATGATCCAGTTACCCGACGAGCTCAATCTCATTGTCAGCTTAGCACTGCTGGCACTGATCCCATTTATCGCTATGATGGCGACGTCGTTTGTGAAACTCGCCGTTGTATTCTCACTGCTGCGTAACGCTCTCGGTGTACAGCAAATTCCGCCGAATATGGCGCTTTACGGATTGGCTATCATTCTGTCAATTTTCATCATGGCTCCCGTCGGGTTTGAAACCTACGACTACGTAAAGCAGCATGATATCTCCCTTGAAGATTCTGCAAGTGTAGAAGGCCTCATTGAAAGCGGTTTACAGCCTTATCGAGAATTTTTGAAAAAGCATATTCGGGAAACCGAAGCCATATTCTTCACTGATGCTGCACGCACATTGTGGCCGCAGAAGTACGTAGACCGTTTAGAGTCGGACAGCTTATTGCTCTTACTGCCCGCATTTACCGTCAGCGAGCTTACTCGCGCTTTTGAAATTGGCTTTCTGTTGTACTTACCGTTCATCGCTATTGACCTAATTGTGTCGAATATCCTACTCGCGATGGGGATGATGATGGTATCGCCAATGACGATTTCCCTCCCCTTCAAATTGTTGCTTTTTGTCTTGCTTGACGGCTGGACAAAGCTCACCCACGGCTTAGTGTTGAGTTACGGTTAATCACGGAGAAAGTATGCATTCTGCTGAAATCATTCATTTCACGACTCAAGCATTAACCCTAGTGTTGTACTTGTCATTACCGCCGATTTTAGTCGCAGCATTGGTTGGTACATTGGTGTCGCTTATTCAGGCGTTAACTCAGGTCCAAGAACAAACGTTAGGCTTTGTGGTCAAGCTTATCGCGGTCATTATTACGCTGTTCGTCACAACGCAATGGCTAGGGGCAGAGCTTCACGCCTTCGCCTCGCTTGCTATGGATAAAATTCCTCAAATACGATGAGTTATCACGACTTACACCAGGCTTTATTTTTGTACAGCCTGACGTTACCTAGGTTAATGGCATGCTTCATCTTTTTGCCTATTTTGAGCAAGCAAATGTTAGGCGGCACCATGGTGAGAAATGGTGTGCTTTGCTCACTCGCACTGTTTATATTTCCGATGATTAATCAGCAAAGCTTGCCCGCAGAAACCGACGGCATTTGGCTGATAATGATTTTGGGTAAGGAGGTATTAATTGGGCTATTGATAGGGTTTGTTGCTGCTATCCCCTTTTGGGCGATAGAAGCGGCCGGTTTTCTGGTCGACAACCAACGTGGGGCTGCCATGGCAAGTATGTTTAACCCAACGCTAGGCTCACAATCCACACCAACAGCGGTATTACTGACCCAAACGTTGATTACCCTGTTCTTCTCTGGCGGGGGCTTTGTCACTTTTATCTATGCGTTATTCAAAAGCTATACATCTTGGCCGATCGTGGACTTTTTCCCAACCGTTAACGACGCATGGGTGAGTTTCTTCTACGCGCAATTTGAACAGCTTATGTGGCTTGGTGTGTTGATGTCCGCTCCACTAGTGTTGGCAATGTTTCTTGCTGAGTTTGGTCTGGCGCTTATCAGTCGTTTTGCACCGCAATTGAATGTTTTTTTCCTTGCCATGCCAATAAAAAGTGCCATCGCGAGTGTTTTACTGATCGTGTATCTCGGAATAATGATGGATCACTTTGAAGTACAGTTTTACGGCATTACCCGATTCGCAGAACAACTCAATACCATTTGGCAATAACGCTTAGGATTCTTTATGAGTGCAGAAAAAACAGAGCAACCCACCGCAAAAAAGTTACGCGATGCTCGACAGAAAGGTCAGGTTGCCAAAAGCCAAGAAATCGTATCGTCTGCATTAATTTTGGCGCTCATAATTGTACTGTTTGCGTTCGCCGATTATTACATGTCGCACATCTCAGCGCTTATTCTCCTACCAAGTAAGCTTGCTTATCAGGGTTTCCAAGATGCGCTAGTCGATGTCGCTATCGCCATCGCAAAAGAAATTGCCTATCTACTCGCTCCGATTATTCTGGTTGCTGCACTCGTCGCCATCTTTTCCAATATGGGGCAGTTCGGATTCCTATTTAGTGGTGAATCCGTTAAACCCGACATCAAAAAGATCAATCCCGTCGAAGGGGCCAAACGCATTTTTTCCCTTAAGAGTGTGATTGAGTTTATCAAGTCGATCCTTAAAGTCTCTCTTCTTTCCTGCATTATCTGGGTGACATTACGCGGTAACATCAACGCTTTAATGCAAATTCCAACTTGTGGGCTAGAATGTGTCCCGACCATTACTGGCGTCATGATTAAACAATTAATGATTATCTCTTCGGTAGGCTTCATCGTCATCGCTGCCGCAGATTTTGCGTACCAGAAATTTGATCACACGAAAAAGCTCAAAATGAGCAAGGACGAAGTGAAACGCGAATACAAAGAGATGGAAGGCAGTCCAGAAATAAAAAGCAAACGTCGTCAGTTGCACCAAGAGCTACAAGCCTCCAATCAACGCGAAAACGTTAAACGTTCTAATGTATTAGTTACAAACCCAACACATATCGCGGTTGGCCTTTATTACAAGAAAGGCGAAACGCCCCTGCCCGTCATCACTTTGATGGAAACCGATGCGGTAGCCAAACGTATGGTCGCAATCGCTAAAGAGGAAGGCGTGCCTGTGATGCAAAAAGTCCCTCTTGCTCGTGCACTATACGCCGACGGTAACGTCGACCAGTACATCCCAAGCGATCTTATTGAGGCAACTGCGGAAGTGCTTCGTTGGTTGGCTTCGTTAGAGTCCGAGGCGGACTAACAAACCACATCCCATTCAAGATCTGGGCTTACAACTGCCCAGCTTTCAACCTCGATACTTTCAACGCTATAATGCGGTATCCTTTAACTGTATGTTGTTTTTATGAAATCTAGCTTAAGCATTCGCTCCTACACGAAACGTATGAGCCGACATACTCATAGTGATTATCATCAACTGGTGCTTCCTCTCCAGGGCAACATACAGATTGATATGGATAGTTATGTCGGAAAGGTGGCGGTTGGCGACTGCATAGTCATCCCCAAAAGTTGTGCTCACGGTTTTAATGCCGAAGAGTCATCACGCTTTATTGTTGCGGATATGACCACTTTGCCCACTCATTTGATGGATAGTAGTGTGGCTGTGTTTTCGATTAGCCCGCCTCTACTGAGCTTTATCCAGTTTGTCGAAAAGCAACTTGAGTATCAGGTTAATGATGAAATTGAAAACTCAATGGTTGCAACCTTCTATCTGTTGCTGGAGCAGCAAAAGCGGTCTCGCTCCGTGGATTCGCGTATTCGAGATGTACAGGTTGTGATCGCCGAGCAGCTTGATCAGCCACTCACCATTGCCTCATTAGCGAATGCCGCTTGCTTGAGTCCGACGCAGTTTAAAAAGCTTTTTAAAGAGCAGCTAAAAATGAGCGTCCATAAGTACATTACACTACAACGTATGGAAAAAGCCAAAGCACTACTGACTCATACAGACCTTCCAGTCCAGTTGATAGCTGAACGAGTTGGCTATAGTGACCTTTCCGCGTTTAGTCGACGGTTTTCAATGCATTTTGGCATGTCTCCTAGAGAGTTTTCCCGGTAGCCACTAAAATAGTCCTCTGGAACAAGTATTCCGTCTTTTCAGCACAAAAATCTCTATCGCTTTCTTTTATTCTTTCTACCCTAAAACAGCCATTCACTAGGTAGAAATTACAGTGTTAAAAAAACATTTCACCGACTATCAATTAGGAACTTTATCCATACTTTTTGCTTCAACCCTGTGGGGAACGACGGGCACCGCTGCCAGCTTGGCACCGGATGTCAGTGCTCTCGCCATTGGCGCATTTTCTATGGGTATTGGTGGGTTTATGCAAGCATGTCTATCTGCGAAGTCACTGAAGAGAGATTTTCGAAAAGTCGTACATAAGAAGAAAACGTTACTGGTTAGTATTATCGCCTTAGCCACCTACCCACTGGCTTTTTATTCATCAATGCGATTCGCCGGTGTGGCTATTGGTACGGTTATTTCTATCTCCACTGCACCTTTCTTTTCTGCTTTGTTAGAGTGTCTCTTTAGCCGAAATCAGACCATAACCAAGCGCTGGATGATGAGTTTCGCAATCGGGGTCATTGGCATTACCTTGTTGCTGGCTTCTGAGTCATCCGCAAATAGCTTATTTGATCATGATATGAAGCATTGGGGTGTATTACTTGGCCTATTGGCAGGTTTGACGTACGCCATTTACTCATGGGGAGTAAAGGCTATGATTGACCACGGCATTGAATCGCAAACGGCCATGGGAAGTGTTTTTGGTATTGGTGGAGTTTTGTTTCTACCAACACTTTTCATCACGGGTGATAATCTATTTGCATCGTCAACTAATACGACGGTCATGCTCTACATGGCCTTGATTCCAATGGGGTTAGGTTACGTCGCTTTTGGGTTTGGGTTACGATTTGTTACAGCCAGTGGAGCTAGCATACTCACGCTATTTGAACCTGTTATCGCAGCAGCACTAGCAGTTGCGATTGTTGGGGAAGAAATTTCTTTCATTGGTTGGGTTGGTATAACGTTGACACTTGTGTGTTTGTTTCTTCAGTCGAAAAGTTAAATTCAACCGATATTAGCCAGCCCCAAAAAGGAACGCTGACGGTAGATAAAGTAAGGAGCAGCACCTACTCCCTACTTTACCATTTGAAATTACACCCAGCCTTCTGCTAAGTACATCAATCGCAATTGACTTGGTGAGCCTAATTTTTCTAGCGCATCTAACTGGACGTCACTCAGGTTTGGGCATTTATCAAGATAAACTCGTCCGTTTGCTGCATCTAGGGGGAGCTTGTAGGTGAGCTTTTCGTTTATTTTACTTGCTTCCCCTTTATCAATCGCTCGAACAGCTGGCATGAGCCAATCCCAATCTTCTCCTAACAGTTTTTTAAACGCCCCGTTAGCAATAGACTCGGTTTTACTTGGTGCATCCTCTGGGCTTAGCTTCAAGATAGAGTCTACGTCAGGAACCAAGTGCTCACTTGGCTCTGAACCCAACATCTTTTTCAGTGTTAATCGCGCGGCTTCCATCTCTTGTGCCTCTTTAGGCGCTTGAGGAGAAGTCATTGCAGTATTCTCCTTAGGACCAAGGTACGCCATTAATGCGCGGACAGAAGCCGGATCTTGCATACTGAAGGTAAAGTCTCCTTTTGCATTGGAAACTTCAAGTCTAGGTAAAACACCAGACATTTCACCTTGCATAAGTTGCTCTTTTACTTCCGTATTTAACCCGTATGCCCCAGCTTGGTTCGCCACAAAACCACCGCCGCTCATGATAGCAGTCGTTGCCGCAGAACCGATTGCCTCTTTTGCTATCGGTGTGACGCCCACCGTTGCTACAGAGCTAACACCGAACGTGCCCAGGCTCCCCGTCGCCATACCTAACGTAGCTCCAATGCCACCTTCAGCCGACAGTATCGCATGACCTTGAGCCAAGGTTTGCTGCATCGGCATAGAAAGACGTTGATCTCGCCCTGGCAGCTGTGAAATTTGTTCTAACTGATGATGGTAAGCCTCAGCATCACCATTTACGGCCGCTTTGTGCAACTCTCGACCTGTAGAAATCAATAAGCCAACGCCAGGTAATGCCAAGTTAATAACGGCGTTCACACCAGAACCTTTTAGCTTTTCTTTGCCCATCTGTAACAGTTCAGCAGCGAAGCCATCCATTTTTCCTGGATACTGGGCTTCTAAACTCACCTGCATACGCGGATCTTTGCTGATCGCATCAAACGTATTTTTAAGCTGCTGGTACGTATCGCTGCTCACTTTTATTTCATCCAATAGGCTGACAACTTCTAAGATTTTACGCTCAGTAAGTGGCTCACCGCGATAGCCTGAAGGACTCACTAGGGAGTAAGCCAACAGCGCAACCTCAGGTTTTTCTTGCTTAAGTAGCGCTTGTTTTAAATCAAGGTGAGTTTTGATGTTTTCTTGGAAAAACTTAGTGTATTTGCTTCTCAATACGCCTTCGTGAATAGAAGCAAACTTGTGACCTTTGTGGAATGTGGAAGGCTCTTTTACTTCACCTCTTTTGCTGATCACTCGGTCATCTTTTTGCGCAGCAACTGCACGAAACTGTTCTAGATCAGGTACTGGGCTTTGGCTGATTTTTTGTGTTGTATTAACCATTTTTCTCTCCTACACACGAAGTGATTGAACATGAGCTTGTTCATGATTAGAGGTGGTTGGAATCGCTTGATCCAACATTGCGAAACGCGCTTGCCACAGCTCGGCCTGTTCAATAACTTCGTGAAACCAAGCGGTAAGGTTCGTCGTATTTAGATGCTCAACGGGTTTACGTCCTGCTAAGACAAGCTGGCGACCATTTGGAGCTAAAGCAAGTGCGAGGCTGCCACTACCAATTCCTTGATAGTTAGCATGAGCAAGAAGCTCTAAACCTTTTAGTCGTTGTTCACCGGATTTTTCTAACCCTCCGAACGTTACAGACAACATCAAGTCATCCGTATCTGTCGCGATGAAATACAACATGTAGCGATCATCGACCAGTAGCTGACAACGTTCATTTTCTTCAAAATTCAGTTCGGGCAACTCATTGAGTTGGCAAAACTCCAAGAGCAGTTGTTGAATCGTGTTCATAACTTTTTCCTTTTGTTTCAATAACTCTATTGAACAACGATTGCAGATTGAACGATGTCGGTAATGGCTTTATTTTTGTCACTTTTTCGCCTGCATTGTGAGGTTTTCCGCAGAAATCTCGCTCTAAAAACGAGTTTCCAGAGTAATAAAAAAGAGCAGCTCAGGGCTGCTCTTTCAATAAAGGTTAGATGCTTAGCATGGTGTATTTGCTCACTTCTTTTGCAGAGTGACTAACCCAGTTTATGGCTATCAAAAATGACTTCTGTTGGCGGGAACATATTCGAAACAGGTGGTCGTTGTGCATCTCCAAACATTGGTGCACCGAATGCAGATGTCGCCCACGGGTCAACAATTTTCACATCCTTACTCCACGTTGATGGATCTTTTATGTCGCTCCCCTCTTGTCGACCAACCAGTACATAAAGGTGTGTACCTGAATGACCCTTTTTAAACGCAACCACTTCTACTTTGGGTTCACTTTCAGGTGTTCCTGACATGCCTTGAATCATCTCAGCGGCGGCAGCAAAGGCAAATGTAGTACAGCAGCCGGCTTTCGCGGTTTGTACTGCCTTAGCAATGTTCTGTAGAGTGCTTAATTGCGGTGCGGTTCCTCTTTGTGCTGCAGCTTGAACTCCGTTTGCGGACATCGTCGCTCTGTGATCTTGCATGATTCGCGCTTGATCCGCGTGAAGCTCTTTTAGTCGTGGCTTTCCTTTTGTTTCATAAAACTGTGACCCCTTAACACCGAACGTATTTAAGTCCGTACAGGCAAAATCACCAAGCTTTTGAAGGTTGGCTCTATGTCCGTTGATAAGCGCGACACTCGATGAGGCTTTATTGGTTTTGGAAGAAGAGGCTGCCGTTTGTGCAGTGGGCCAATTTGAGCTAGGGCCAGACGACAATCTCTCAAGATTTTTCAGGCTCCCAAGCGTTAACTTGTTTTCACCATTCAACACATTTTTCAGCATGAGCTTCGCAACATCTTTAGGAATACCCTGCTTAGTAAGCAGGTTCACTACAATATCTTTCGCTTTATTCTGGTGGCTAATACGCGCGCTGATACTTTTATTTTTTGGTGCGCCCTCTTTAACAAAAATATCTTTGCCGTTGTGTGCTCGAACCTCTTTGTCGTCAGCTTGATTTTGTGTCGCCAAATGTGACGTTAACTGACTCAACGAGTGCATGTGCGATGTATTAATATTGACCATGTGTGATGCCTTAAACTTGAATAAATGCGTGTACGTCTGTTTGGCTAAAATCTACAACCGTGTTGTTTTGAAATAACTGTACCCAAGTATCAACTAATTCACTCAACTGAATGATTAAGTTAGCAATGTTGGTGAGTTCACTTCCAGCCGCGATAGCAACTTGAAGAACAACGTCTTTGCGTGTTGGATTCACACAAAACTGCACACCACCTGTTTCTCGATACAAAAAGTTGTATTCAAGTAAAACTTGAAGTTTATCTAGCGTAATATCATCTTGTTCTATAAGCAGGTTTTTGGAAATCAATAACTCGCCTTTTTCCTCTACGAGCAGAACATCGACACTGTTGTTTTCAGCAAAATGCAGTGACCACATTTGATCGTCATACGCTGTCACGCGCTCAAGGTTCAGCACTTCTCCTAGCTCAGAGAGAAGCATATTAATCTTTCCTGTATCCATGTTGTGTCCTGTCTAATTTATTATAACTAAGTGACATCGATATATTTGTTTCAGCGAAGCCACTTGGGTATAACGGCTCATTTAAATAAGCGAATAAGGATAAAAGAGATTTTATGGCGAGATAGAAACCGACACTTTATTTCAACGTCTCATTTTTATTGCTATTAGCCGTTTTATTGAGAAGAAAAATTAAGGTTAAGCTGGAAAGTAAATTACCACCTTCTAAAGAAGGTGGCTTTGTGTGAGCCCCCCTAAAAGGGGGCCTTTGTTTAGTCCAGCGC
>NZ_JAWPOM010000217.1:0-1054 GCF_033344285.1 Vibrio sp. 779(2023) | reverse complement strand
GAGACAATGTTCGCTTTGTTTCGGAACTTCGTCACGAGGCAAATTACTGGCATTACCAAGGTATTGAAGTTGCGGGTGCGCAGTTCATTGTTCATGGTAGCCACAACACCTTCGAAAAAATGGTGACACACGGCGCGCCAGATACTGGTTTCGTGATCACCTCTCCTGAAAACATTGGCCGCGCACTGTGGGCAAGTTACAACCAAGTGATTGAAAGCGAAAGCTACAACAACATGGATCCTTCGCAGATCAACGCAGACGGTTTTGCGGCCAAGATGCGTATCGGCGATGGCAACACTTTCATCCGTTGTTTGTCTCACCACAACATTGATGACGGTTGGGACTTGTTCAACAAAGTGGAAGATGGCGCAAACGGTGCGGTGACCATTTTGGATTCCATCTCGTTCAGCAACGGTCGCACACTCGATGTTGCCAACAAGGGTGGCACGATTGGTAACGGCTTCAAGCTAGGCGGCGAGGGGATTCCGGTTCCACATGTGGTGAAAAACAGCCTGTCTTTCAATAACAACATGGACGGCTTTACGGACAACTTTAACCCTGGTGCACTGGTATTGAGCGACAACGTGTCGATTGATAACAAGCGCTTCAACTACTTGTTCCGTAAGAGCCCATATTCCGGCGAGATTGAGCAAGGCACGTTCACCAATAACCGTTCTTACCGATTCCACGTCAGCAGCAAATATGACGACGTGATCAACAGTGCGAAATCGACTGGCAATGCGTTGGTCGAAAATGGCACGACTTACACCAGTGATGGCAAAGCGGTCGACAGCAAAACGCTCGCGCCATTAAAGCAAGCGTCGGTGATTGATACCCAGCAAGCCATTCCGGGTAAGCAAGAGGCGATGCAGCTTAAGCAACTTATTCACTAACGAGTAACCACGGGCTCTCAGGAGCCCTTTTTTTCGTCAAAACTCACCTTACAACGGTCGCATTTTTACGCTTTTCGACTTGTCAGTGACAATCTCTTTTTGGTTCTAAGATTAACTAAGGGAATGCAGCAGTGACGAGTATGGATCCGCAGTTATTTACA
>NZ_JAWPOM010000216.1:0-1059 GCF_033344285.1 Vibrio sp. 779(2023) | reverse complement strand
ATGAGTTGGAAGTTGACGCTGGTTGTTCTCGTTCTGTTACCGATCGTAATTGGCTTTATGTATCTGTTTAAACAACTCAGTACCGAGAGTTATCGCAGAATGCGTGACTTGCTCACGGACATTAACGCCAACTTAAGCGAATCAATCCAAGGGATGAGCGTGATTCAGCTGATGCAACAAGAAAAGCGCTTTAATAAACAGTTTAACGAACTCACTGCTGAGCATTTGGTCGCGTCCAAAAAAGTCATTCGCTTAAACGGGTATCTGCTGCGGCCTCTCATGGATCTGTTGGCTGGACTTGCCCTACTATGCTTAGTTGCCATCTTTGGCTTTAATGGTGTCGAGTTGATTGGTGTCGGTGTACTTTATGCGTTCATCAGTTATTTGGCGCGTGTGACCGAACCTCTGATTGAAATGACCCAACAACTTGCACTTTTACAACAAGCGTTGGTGTCGAGTGAACGTGTTTTTGAGTTGATTGATGCGAAGCCACAAACTTACGGTGACGATCATAAACCACTTAAAACGGGCTCAATTGAGCTAAGTAATCTGACGTTCAGTTATGATGGTAAGCAAGATGTATTAAAAGACATATCCTTGAAAGCGGCTCATCAAGATTTTATCGCGCTGGTCGGCCATACTGGCAGCGGCAAGAGCACGTTAGCATCTTTGCTCATGGGCTTTTATCCAACCAATGTGGGCGAGTTATTGATTGATGGGCGGCCACTTAATACATTGGGTAAAGACGTACTTCGCAAAGACGTAGCAATGGTTCAACAAGATCCGCACATTCTCCCAGCCTCTGTACGTGAGAACATTTCTCTTAGCCGAGCAGTGAGCGATGAGCAGATATGGGATGCGTTAGATAAGGTAGGTTTGTCGGAGCAAATTCACCGCTATCCAAACGGCTTAGACACTCAACTCGGCCAAGGTGAAACCAACCTTTCGGCAGGTCAAAAGCAATTACTTGCGTTAGCCCGAGTGTTAGTAGCGAAACCAAAAATCTTAATTTTGGATGAGGCAACGGCGAACATCGATTCAGGAACTGAGGCTCTCATT
>NZ_JAWPOM010000215.1:0-1059 GCF_033344285.1 Vibrio sp. 779(2023) | reverse complement strand
CTGCCAAGCGCGATACCTATCGCTACGCCTAAAGCAACCGCAACTCGTAAGCCATTTACACTAATACTGCCACCAGACACTTGATTGGCTTTGATGGCCACTGCAATCAATGAAGGCTCAGCAATGGTCGTACTAAAGCCGATAAAAAAAGCAAAGGTGTACACCCAATAATAGTCGACCCACTCTAACGCCTGCCCAATAGAGACTTTAAACTCTCGGACGAATTCAGGAGCGGTCAACTGCACCGCCATTGTTTCGCCCAACGGAAACAATGCCATCTCCAAACCGAGTAAAAATAACGATAACCCAACAATGACATACGCAAAACCGAGCAACACTTTTTTGAGGTTATTCACTGGGCGGCGCAGCACAGCCAATTGAAAGCCAAAAATAATCGCCGCAATCGGGATCACATCACGAATGGTGGACAGCAACGTATCTAAGAAATGTTCGAATGAAATCATGTAACGGCCATCCCATAAATCATGACAAACATCATTGGCAGTAAAGAGGCAAACGCAATCAACCCAAAACCATCCACCATAGGGTTACGCCCTTTAATGGCCGAAGCTAACCCTACTCCTAATGCCGTCACCAAAGGGACGGTAATCGTTGACGTGGTCACGCCACCCGAGTCGTAAGCAACGCCGATGATCGACTCTGGCGCAAACCAAGTGAGAGTCACAACGCCAACATAACCACCGATGATCATGTAATGAATTGGCCACCCTTTTAAGATGCGCAGCACCCCAATCACAATCGCAATCCCAACAGAAAAAGCCACCGTGATCCGCAGGCCAACGCCATACTCCGTCATGGATTGTTCGGTATTAGGGATCATCCCGCCTTCAGCCGCCACCTCTGAGGCCTCTTCTGCAACAGCAGTCAATGCTGGCTCTGCGATAGTGGTTCCAAACCCCAAGCAAAACGCAAAAATCAATAACCAAAACACACTGCCCTTTCGAGCAAAGGCTTGTGCCATATTTTCGCCAATGGGGAACAAGCCGAGTTCTAGCCCGAAAATAAAAAACGTCAGGCCTAAAATGACCAACAACAAAC
>NZ_JAWPOM010000214.1:0-1064 GCF_033344285.1 Vibrio sp. 779(2023) | reverse complement strand
TGTTGTGGCTTCCGCAACAGGTGCTTCAGCCGCTTCAACGATCGGCTCTACAGGAGCTTGATCAACCGTTACTGGCTCTGCCTTTTCAGGCGCTACAGCTTCAACAATCGGTGATTCAGCTTTAGCTTCTACTGTTTCTTGAACTTTAGGTTCAACAACAGGTGCTTCAGCTACCGCTGGTTGCTCACGACGGATGATGACTTTACCCATTGCCATTTCAGGGCAAGCAAAACCACCTTGCATAGCAGGTACAGTTGCAATTGCCACAACCGCTTCTTCCTGAACTCGCTCTTCCTTCTTAGGCGCTGGTTTTGGAATGTAACGTGGCATCACTTTACCCATTGCCATCTCAGGAGATGCTACACCGCCTTTGCGCAGACGGAATGGGTTAGGACGACGATCACGACCACGACGACGACGTTGACCACTTGCTCGTAGGTGACGAGGAGAACGACGGTTACGACGTTGTTTCGATTCACCTTGCTTGTTGTCTTGCTGTGCGTCTGCTGCTGTATCAACGGCTTGATCTACTTGAGACTCAACAGGTTCAATTGCTTTCACTGCTGTTTCTTCTACTTGCTCATCGGCAAGTTGGTCTTTAACACGAACAGATTTGTTCAGTTTGCGACGTTGACGGCGCTCTTTGACTTTCTCTGTTTTCGCGTTTGCTTTCGCTTTATTCTCTTCAGGCTTCACTTCTGAGCGAGCTTCAGCCGCAAGTTGCAAGCCTTTTTCCGCTACTTTCGCGTTTGCTTTCGGCTCTTGAGCTTTTTCAGCTTGTTGAGGTTTTGGCTTACGCTTCTGGCTACGGTTTGGTTGCTGTTTGTTTGCAGGCTGTTGAGCTTCGTTTTGCTCATTTGCTTGCTCTTCACGAGGCTTACGGCGACGACGGTTATCACGGTTTTCACGACCTTCGCGGTTATCGCGTTGGTTGCTACGACGACGGTCGTTGCGATCGCGTTTGTTGCGCTTGTTGTCGCGGTTTGATTTCTTCTCTTCTTGTTTTGGTTCTTCTTTTACTTCTTCAGAACCACCAAATAGGAAGCTACCTAGTGCTTTAAACA
>NZ_JAWPOM010000213.1:0-1067 GCF_033344285.1 Vibrio sp. 779(2023) | reverse complement strand
GTCCGTCCTTCTAATTCCTCTTGGGCAGCACTTGTTCACTACAGGGCGTTTGCTGACAATGAAAATCGCCCACTGCACTGCGGGCGATTAGTTTACTTTATCCTCAGCCGGATGTCTTTCTACTAACGATTCATTTGGTGATTCATTTTCTGAAAATGCATCACTTTGCGCCAACTGCGCAAGGTCAGAAGAAATCGGTCGTTTGATTTCAACCCCCAACTGCCTAAAGCTTTCTGCTTGACGAATCACGTTGCCACGGCCTGTCGCCAGCTTGTTCATAGCGCCTTGATAGGTTTGGTTCGCTCGGTCTAATGCGCCGCCCAACCCTTCCATGTCGTCGATGAATAAACGCAGCTTGTCGTACAGTTTGGTGGCGCGCTGGGCGATCAATTTGGCGTTTTCATTCTGACGTTCGTTGCGCCATAAATTGTCGATGGTGCGCAGTGCCACCAGCAACGTGGTTGGGCTAACCAAGATGATGTTTTGCTCCATCGCGTCTTTGATCAAGCTTGGGTCGGCTTGAATCGCCACTTGGAACGCCGGCTCTACCGGAATAAACATCAGCACATAATCGAGACTTTGGATGCCTTTGAGCTTGTGGTAATCCTTCATGCTCAAACCTTTGATGTGCGCACGCAGTGCGGTGAGGTGAGCACTTAACGCGCGGTCGCGTTCAGCATCCGTTTCGGCATTGAAGTAGCGCTCGTACGCCACCAATGCCATTTTCGAATCGACCACCACTTGCTTGTTTTGTGGCAAATGCACAATCACATCCGGTTGGTAACGCTTGCCCGCTTCGCTCTGTAGGTTCACTTGCGTTTCGTACTCGTGCCCTTCGCGCAGCCCCGATTCGGCTAAAACGCGCGCCAACACCACTTCACCCCAGTTACCTTGCTGTTTGTTATCGCCTTTGAGCGCTTGGGTCAGGTTCACGGCTTCTCGAGTCATTTGTTCATTGAGACGTTGCAGATTTTTCAGCTCATGCACCAGCGTATGACGCTCTTTAGCTTCTTGGCTAAAGCTGTCGTTGACTTGCTTTTTGAAACCTTCTAACTGCTCTTTTAACG
>NZ_JAWPOM010000212.1:0-1067 GCF_033344285.1 Vibrio sp. 779(2023) | reverse complement strand
TGTGCAAACGCTTTTGCCGCTTGCGCGTGATCAGCAGGTAAGCTGCCAATGACAACCACTCCTTTTCTATCAGCACAAAATGGAATGTCACGGAATGATGGACTGACGAATCGTTGAGTATATGTTTGACCGCCTTTGCGCCACGCTTCGACACTGTTCAGGTAGCTTTGGTAAGCGCTTTTTTCCCCGTCAGAATACAGCGGCTCAGGAAAGGCGCAGTTAATGTGAACCGCGCTGCCATGTAACTGCTGGTTAAACATCACCTCATCAACCGAAGTGAGTAACCAGTTAAGCGGCGTATTTAAACTCGGACTTGGCAAGTTCAAATTTGCCGATACATGATGCGAAAAAATCCCAAGCTGATTAATTGCTTGGTTTGCGCCACAACCGACGAGTTCAACAGGGCGGTCAGCAGTAAGCAAAACCAGTTTTTCGCCCGTTAATTTAGCTTCTGCTACCGCAGGCAACAAGTTTGCGACCGCAGTGCCAGAAGTCACGATAACGGCTACCGGCTCTTGGCTCGCTTTCGCCAAACCAAGCGCCATAAAACCTAATCCACGCTCATCAAAATGAGTATGAATGGAAAAATTTGGCTGTTCCGCCGCTTCTAAAGTCAAAGGAGTCGAACGCGATCCCGGCGCGATACAAACATGCTTCACACCAAATCGGTGAAGCTCAGTCAAAATGGTCTCTGACCAAATTCGATTGAGAACCGCTTGATCGTAACTCATGATGCCACTCCAAGCGGCGGATGATCGGAAATCAACGTTAATAGCGTCGACATCTTTTTATCTAACTCAGCCCATTCGTGTTCAGCAACTGATCCAGGAACAATACCCGCTCCAGCAAACAGCTGAACTTGATCGCCAAGCACCAATGCACTTCTTATTGCCACACAAAACTCTGCGCGTTCATGGCTGATGTAACCCATAGAGCCAGCATACCAGCCACGAGCAAACGGCTCGTTATCAAGGATGAACTGCATCGACTCTTTACGAGGCAAACCTGCCACTGCGGCCGTCGGCTGCAATGCAGAAAGCAGTTGTACGCCATTTGTGCCTGTTTTT
>NZ_JAWPOM010000211.1:0-1072 GCF_033344285.1 Vibrio sp. 779(2023) | reverse complement strand
GCACAATATCGGGTTTTATGTCATTGATGGTTTGATTGGCGTCTCGCACAAACTGCAGAAGCCCACCTTCCACCCATTTCGTTTGAGCAAAAACATCGTGATTGCTGTCTTTGGTTAAATCATTGTGACGCGCTCTAGCAAGCAAAAAGTGTTCATACGGTTCATGTCGAGATGAATGTACATAGCTGTACAGTGCGGTTTGAACACCGCCACCAAAGGCTTCGGTAATATGCAGTACTTTTTTCATGCTGACTTTGTCCCTGGAGTTTTTAACCACTTGGTTTTGAAAGCTTCTCGTTCTTGCTGCGAGTAAATATGGCGATAAAGCGGTAAGTCATACATGTAAAACAACTTAGAAAAATCGTAATGCTGTTTAAAGTATTGGTGGATGTTGGAATACCATTTGTTCTTTGCTTCATTGCTGTTTTTCAGAACAAAGTTGTCGACATTTAGGAAGTCTCCAATCTCTTTGTCGAGGGAACTCAGTTGCTCGCACTTAATGAGAATGACGCTGGCTTTGTCATTGTTGAACGTGAAAAATGGTTGAGTGTTATCGATCTCTTGGCGCATGACATCGATGCTGAAGTTACGTTTTAGCTCGTTATCGAACCAATCTGCGAAGTAGTTCAGGTTGATGTAGTTATCAAAGCAATGCTCGAGATGCTTGTAGGTCACTTCCATATCGCGGTGGATGGCGTCGTTCTTTTTGCCTTCGATAAATTGCAGATGCAAATCTTGGAAAAAACGGGAGAAAACTGTCGCAATCGGGTCACGGATTAATGTAACGATCTTGATTTGCTCGCGCTTATGCAAAATGCGCTTGCGTTGATTCAGAACCAAACGGTACATCGCGCGATTTTTAAAATCGAAGAATTTACTCACATCCTTTTTGTTGTGGTACATGTGAAATTCTTCATGATCGTCAAACGTGTGGATGTGATAGCTCGGAATATTACGCGCTTCCAAAGTATGCTCGATAGACGATGAGCCCACTTTCCCCATTTGATACACCAAGATGAAGTTATCAGCCCGAAGTTCTCGGTTCTTTTCAAATTGTCGAGCGATAGAGTAT
>NZ_JAWPOM010000210.1:0-1072 GCF_033344285.1 Vibrio sp. 779(2023) | reverse complement strand
AAAAGCCAAGTAAAACAAAGTTATCGCGTTTAAAAAACTTTTAAAACGCGATAGTCATTATGTCCATTATGGTAAATAGGCAAGATCACTATTGAAAACACCACTCAACGCCCATCAGAGGCCCATAGCGTCGATTTTTGATGGTAACTCGACCCGATATATGCCTAATCAAGCCTGAAAGTTTGTGACGTTTTCAGCTCTATTTTTACCCCATAACGACCACCCGGTAAGTTGAGTTAAAAACAACGCCGTAACGCCTATTTTGACCCATCAAATCTTAGCGCAAACTCGTTTGTGTTCAGATTTGAATGGGAGACAAACGCAGTGCGTCAGCTCTTAGCCGACACTGCGAGATAAATTTAAAGGCGTATCCGGGCAAATCTCTGCGGTGTCTGTATTTCAGAGGTCGCTGGATACAACACAAAATCATGCAGTATCCGGGACAACGTCAGATAAGCTCTTGGTTTAACGCACTAGCTGGATACTGCGTAGGGTGTGAAAAAAATAAGCGTATGGCTAGGCTATACCATTTAAAAAACCGAACGACAAACGAATAGAACTGACAAGATAAAAACAAGTGGGTGTGAAATTGCCCGTTCGCTTACCAATTTCGAAAGAGCAGAGAATGAAGTACCTTTTGCTAGCACTTTGCGAATCCTGCCCTAACCTCAAAAACACCGTTTTTTTTTCGTGTGCACGAAAATGTTGGGAAGTTACCGATCAAACGCTCACTGTGGAAAAGCTCGGACAGACAAGCTGCCCAATGCTTTACACACAGCCGCTAGATAAGATCGAGGAAGCAATAACAATGCGCTCCGCGCTCAATAAGACATTTTTCTTTGATGGAAAAAGAAGAAAAAAGGACGTCGCAAAGGCTCCCCAAATCTACCCTTTCGGCTACGCCGAACCCCTACCTCGTAACCTATTGAATAGGTTGAAGTATCGGGGTTCATTTCACGCTTTCCTGGGGGTTGTCTCTCCCTTTCGGGCTGCCCTACGCTCTCCCTTCAGCGCTCTGAGTTCATTTGCAGACTCTCAGAACGTCCACCTCAGTGGGAGACACCAGACCGTA
>NZ_JAWPOM010000209.1:0-1074 GCF_033344285.1 Vibrio sp. 779(2023) | reverse complement strand
CGGAAATGCCGTGCCTTTCGAGCAGAGAGCAAAGCGCGCTGCCTTGCTCTCCCGGCCGAGTGACCAACACTGCCATGATTAATCGTGGTCTGCGTACAGCTTGGTTAGAATGTCGCGGGCACCGTTATCAAGTAGCTCGTTAGCCAACTGGATACCGAGCGCTTCTCCATCTTTACGGTGACCACGCACTTCGCCACGCACAATTTCGCTGCCATCGGGTTCACCGACTAGCGCGCGAAGCCAAATTTCATCACCTTCAAGTAGCGCGTAGCTACCGATTGGCACCTGACAGCCACCTTCAAGAGTTAGGTTCATGGCACGTTCGCACAACACGCGATCGGCGGTGTCTTTATGGTTGAGTGGCTCCAGAAGTTTGAGTAAGCGTTCGTCGTCTACGCGGCATTCAATACCGACTGCGCCTTGGCCAACCGCTGGCAGTGATTGTTCTGGTTCGATAAAGCTGCGAATTCGGTCTTCCAATTTCAAGCGCTTTAGACCTGCGGCTGCAAGAATGATAGCGTCGTACTCACCCGCATCCAGTTTGCCAAGTCGAGTCCCCACGTTGCCACGCAGTTCTTTGATAATGATGTCTGGGCGGTATTCTTTCAGTTGGCATTGGCGACGCAAACTGCAAGTACCGACGACCGCACCTTGAGGGAGTTCATCAATGTTGCTATAGGTATTAGAAACGAAGGCGTCGCGAGGGTCTTCGCGCTCGCAAATGGTCACGAGGCCAAGGCCTTCAGGGAAGTCGACAGGTACGTCTTTCATTGAGTGCACGGCTAGATCGGCGCGGCCTTCAAGCATGGCAACTTCAAGTTCTTTAACGAACAAGCCTTTGCCACCAACTTTAGCCAGCGGTGTATCCAAAATCACGTCACCTTTGGTCACCATGGTTACCAACTCGACTTCCAAGCCAGGATGAGCGGCTTGAAGAGCGTCTTTAACAAAATGAGCTTGCCATAGTGCAAGTGGGCTTTTTCGAGTTGCAATGCGAATCGGTGTGGATTGTGTCATGATCTTCTCAATGCTGTTTGGATTTGGCTTTATCCTACCATTCTCATAAAGAAATGC
>NZ_JAWPOM010000208.1:0-1077 GCF_033344285.1 Vibrio sp. 779(2023) | reverse complement strand
TGGTTGCGCTCTCCCACCACCAAATGAAATGATTCTTAAATGGGCAGCGGAGCGCCCGAATGAGGTCTACCTAAAACAAATCATTAACCGACAGTTTGTCGAGTTTACTTACGCAGAAGTCGCCGATCAGGCTCTCAAGCTCGTCAGCGCACTACGTGGGCTGGGTATTCAGCCTGGCGATAAAGTCGCACTAGTATCGAAAAACTGCGCAGAGTGGTTTATCTGCGATTTGGCCATGATGCTAGGGGATTACGTAAGCGTACCTATTTTCCCTAACGCAGGGGCCGACACGATTGAATACTGTGTAACTCACAGTGAAAGTAAGGCGCTGATCGGGGGGAAGCTTGATGACCCAGCAGCAACTCAGCAAGTCATTGATGCCATACCAGAGCTTATCAGCATCGCGCTGCCGTATGATTCAGCACCACAATGCCAATACCAGTTCAACGCTTTGATTGCGGATGCCGTGCCAAGTGAAGAGCGTCCACAACACTACGACGATAAGTTGATGTCATTGGTGTATACCTCCGGCACATCAGGTTTGCCAAAAGGCGCAATGCTGACTTACGGAGCGTTTAGTTGGTCGGTACAACAGCTGATCAACCACATCGGTATTCAAGCTAACGACCGACTCTTTTCCTACCTACCATTGGCACATATTACTGAACGCGTTTATATTTTTGGTTCATCCATCATGGGTGGCGTACCAACGGCTTTCCCAGAGTCGCTCGATACTTTTATCGAAGACGTGAAAATGCACCGCCCAACCTTGTTCATTTCTGTACCGAGATTATGGACTCTGTTCCAGCAACGCATTCAAGACAAACTTCCACAGAAAAAATTGAATTTCTTACTGAAAATACCGTTCGTAAATTCGCTGATTAAGAAAAAGCTCGCCGAAGGGCTGGGGTTAGATCAAGCGCGAGTTTTGGGTTGTGGTTCTGCTCCGGTATCACCCGCACTATTAGATTGGTACCACAGCGTTGGCCTAAACATCACCGAAGCATGGGGGATGACGGAATCCTTCGCTTACAGCACCATAAACTACCCATTTAGAGCAGATAAAATTGGTACCGT